>CAJYBQ010000042.1 GCA_913064755.1 uncultured Alphaproteobacteria bacterium | reverse complement strand
TCGACCAACTTCAACCGCGTAGGCCCCGGCAGGTTCGGCGGTGGCGATAAGCCCCCGTTCCGCAAGAAAATTCGCGAAACGGTCGTAGCGGCCGTGATCCAGCGCTGCCGGGCGCAGGGCAAAGCGCGGCAGCGTATCGCGCCAGGCACGGCGGTTCAGTTCGTCGTCAAGGTCAGGGTTCGCGACCAGGAACAGCTTCCACGCCCCGTCCGGGTCGTTGACCATGAACTGCACGGCTTCCTCCAGCGCGGCGAGGAAGCGCGGGTAGCGCGCATCGTCCACCGTGTCCGCGTGCGCCACGACGATCAGCTCGTCATAGGACGGCACGCCCTCCGCCTCGACAAAGAAGGCGCGGCCCGGCTTGCCCACGATATCCATCTGGTTGAGTTCGAAGTTGCGGAACGCACCGATCACGGCATCCACCTGCCCGGTATAGAGCGCCGGAGAGAGCGAGAAGTTGACGTTGATCATCTCGACGTCCGCCAGGGTCAGACCATGCGGTTCCAGCATGGCGCCCAGGATGGCATCCTCGAAACCGCCGACCGAGAATCCGACCCGCTTGCCCTTGAGGTCCGCCAGCGACCTGATCGGGCCATCGGCCAGAACGACGAGGCTGTTCAGCGGCGTGGCGACCAGGGTGCCGATCCGGCGCAGCGGCAGACCCGCCGCAACCTGGATGTGCAGCTGCGGCTGGTAGGATATGGCAAGTTCCGCCTGCCTTGCGGCGACCAGCTTCGGCGGATCGTTGGGATCGGCCGGCGCGATGAACTCGATCTCCAGGCCCCGCCGCTCGAACGCGCCGATGGCTTCGGCGACATAGAGCGGACCGTGGTCGGGATTGACGAACCAGTCGAGCAGAACCGTCATCTTGTCTGCGGCACGTGACGGCAGGGCGGTCGCGGTCAGCAGCAGAGCCGACAGGACCAGGGGTAGGATGCGATGCATGAGGAAACGTCTCCTTGATATTGATTCAAAAGCAGGATTGATCATTTGGCGAAGCTGTCAGGCTGCCAGGGCAACGCCCGGCGGAGCAGCGCATCGACGCTGAGCCAGAGCAGGACGGAGAACAGCGAGAGCACGAACAGCGCGGCGAACAGCAGGTCGATCTGCATCCGCCCGTTGGCATGCAGCATCAGGAAGCCCAGCCCCGCGCTGGACCCGACCCATTCCCCCACCACGGCACCGATCGGCGCCACGCCGGTGGCAACGCGCAGACCAGAGGCCAGCGCGGGCAGTGCCGCGGGGATGCGGATATGGATCAGCAGGGAGATCGTGCGGCGCAGCGGTGACCGGGTCGCGGCCATGATGCTCGCCAGGTCCATCATGCCGGGGTCGGTGCGGCGCAACCCGTCGAGGAAGGCGGTAGTCACGGGGAAGAAGATGATCAGCACGGCCATGGCGACCTTGGACCAGAGATCATAGCCGAGCCAGAGCACCAGCAGCGGCGCCAGCGCGAACACGGGGATCGCCTGGCTGATGACCAGCAGCGGCAGTCCGATGCGCCTGGCCACGGGTATCGTGTGGATCAGGATCGCGGAGGTCACGCCCAGCAGGGTGCCGATCAACAACCCCAGCACGATCTCCAGCGCCGTGATGCCCAGGTGGTGCATGATCAGATCGAAACGTTCGAACAGCGTCACCATGACGGCGACCGGACCGGGCAGCAGAAAGGCCTCGATCCCGCTGATGCTGACATAGGCCTGCCAGAGCCCCAGCAGCACGGCCGCCGTGACGATACCGGTGACCAGGCGGTTCATGTCCCCTGCCCCAAAGCGTGCATCAGTTCCCGCCAGAGATCGCGCGCCGCGTCCGTGTCGATGGCACGCGGTGTGTCACCTGCAGGGTTCAGGGTCCGGCGAATGGTCGCCGGATCGCCGGTCATGACCGTGATGACGTGACTGATGCGGATCGCTTCCCAGGGATCATGCGTGACCATCAGGACCGTGCGACCCGCCAGCATCTCCGCCGCCAGGTCCTGCAGCCGCAACCGGGTCAGGGCATCGACCGCCGAGAACGGTTCGTCCATCAGCACCAGCGGGCGGTCTTCCATCAGGGTGCGGGCCAGGGCAACGCGCTGACGCATGCCACCGGACAGGGTTGCCGGCCGGGCCGCACCGATGTCGGGCAGGCCGACGCGGGCCAGCATGGCCTGCGCCCGGTCTCGGTCCGGTCGCTCCTGCCGCATCCGCGCGCCCAGCAGCACGTTGTCCAGCGCGCTCAGCCAGGGCAGCAGGCCATCCCCCTGCCCCATCAGGGCGATGCGGCCACCCAGCGGCCTGCCGTCATCGGCGATGATCCCGCCCGGACCGTCGACCAGGCCGGCGACCCGGCGCAGCAGGGTGGACTTGCCGATGCCGCTCGGCCCCAGCAGGCACGTCGTCCGTCCCGCCGGGATATCCAGCGAGAGGTCGCGCAGGATCGTGCGCGCGCCGTAGGAGACGGCAAGGTCCTGCAGATGCAGGCCGATACCGGCAGCCAGTGTCGTGGAATGGTCAGATGATGTGCCCGGCATTGCGCCCATGGGCCACGGTCCCTCCCTACGCCGGTACCAGCCGGATCAGGTTCAAGGGGTCGTGCGTCATGCACCTCTCAGCCATACTTGCGGCTCCCCCGGTTCGACGCACTATATAGGGCGTATTCATTCTGTCGAGCGGGGCAAACGACGTGCGGCCAGACACGGTCTTCATCGGCAGCGAGATCTATCGCACGTCGCGCTACGGGCGACGCCATCCGCTGGCAATCCCGCGTGTCTCGACCGTGATGGACCTTTGTCGCGCCCTCGGCTGGCTGGACGACAGCAGCTACCTCGAAAGCCCCCTTGCCACGGTCGATGAACTGGCCCGGTTCCACGACCGGGACTACATCGCCGCCGTCATGGCGGCGGAGCGGACGCAGAAGGCCACGCCCGAACTGATCGCGAAACACAATATCGGCAAGCTTGAGAACCCGGTCTACGGGGAGATATTCCGCCGCCCCGCCACCGCTGTCGGTGCCAGCCTGCTGGCGGCGGACCTGGTTGCCGGCGACCGCGTCCGCCGGGTGCACACACCCGCCGGTGGCACCCATCACGGCCGCCCCGACCGGGCCTCCGGCTTCTGCTATTTCAACGACCCGGTGCTGGCCATCCTGCGTCTGCAGGACCGTGGTGTCGGCCGCATCGCCTATGTCGACGTGGACGCGCACCACTGCGACGGGGTGGAGGATGCGACCCATGCCGACCCCACCGTGCTGACACTGTCGACGCATGAACACGGCCGCTGGCCGCATCGCCTGGATACACCGCACCGCCAGACCGCCACGGTGGGCAACTACCCGCTGCCGCGCGGCGCCGGTGACAGCGCGTTCCGCCACGTTCTGGAACACGGGCTGCTGCCGCGTGTGGTGGCGTTCAAGCCGGACGTGGTGATCATGCAATGCGGCGCCGACGCCCTGGCCGATGACCCCCTCAGCCGCCTCGCCCTGTCGAACCGGGCGATCTGGCGCGCGGTACGTGCGATCGACCGCATCGCCCCCCGGCTGATCGTGCTCGGCGGCGGTGGTTACAATCCTTGGTCGGTGGCGCGTTGCTGGACCGGGATATGGGGCGCACTGGCAGGCTTTGCCCGGCCATCCCGCCTCCCCGGGGGGGCGGAACGGATACTCCGCGACCTCACCTGGCATCGGCAGGCAGGCCGGAACCCGCCGGACCACTGGTTCACGACACTCGCCGACACGCCGGGCGAAGGCCGGGTACCGGATGCCGTACTTGCCTTGACCACCCCGACAGTGGAAGTCTGACCCGATGATGAAACACCTGCATGCGCCCATTCTCACCGGCCTGGTTCCGGGCCTGTTCCTCGGGTTGTTCCTGCTGCTTTCGGGGGTTGCCCCCGCGACGGCACAGGACCTGACCGACCTCGCCATCGAGACCGCCGGGGGGGAGCGACGCTTCGCCGTGGAACTGGCCGACACGCCGGCCACCCGCCGCCGGGGCCTGATGTTTCGCGAGGTCATGCCGCTGGATCAGGGCATGCTGTTCCGCTTCGAACGGCAACAGCAATTGAGCTTCTGGATGAAGAACACGCTGCTGCCGCTGGACATCATCTTCATCGACCGCCGGGGCGTCATCGTCCACATCCACCACAATGCCGTGCCCCACGACGAGACCCCGATCCCCTCACGTGAACCCGCGCTGGCCGTGCTGGAAGTCAACGGTGGGGTCGCGCGCCTGACCGGCCTGGCCAGCGGAGACCAGGTCCGCCACGCGATCTTCGGCAACGCCGGGCAATAGCCGGTTATCAGGCCGACCAGGCAAGCGCCTGATCCAGCCGATCCTGCCCGAAGAACAGCTCCCCACCCGTGACGAAACTCGGTGCGCCAAAGATACCGGCGCCGATGGCCGCCGGCCCGTTGCGGATCAACGCGTCCTTGACTGGCTGCGAACGCGACGTGGCAACCAGCGTGTCCGCATCGTTTCCGCCAATATCGGCCAGCACGGCCTCATCAGCGATGTCGCGATCTTCGGCGAAGGCCGCGCGGAAGGTCCGCAGGGCCAGTTCCGGCTGACGCCCCGCCGCTCGCGTCGCAAGCATCATGCGGGCGGCGTGCATTCTTCGGGGAGGATAGAGCCGCACCCCCTGCACGCCCCAGCCGATGCCGTAGTACAGGCACAGCCGTTCCAGGTCCCGCCACTTGTTGGCACGCGCGGCAGGGTTCATCTGCTGGCGACCGCCGCCATCCGGCGCGTGATGCGCGAACACCGGCCCCAGCAGGAAGGGCCGCCAGAGGAACCGTTGCCGCTGATCTGACGGCAGCCGCATGATGCGCTCCGCCGCGACATAGGCGTAGGGGCTGGCGAAGTCGTACCAGAACGCGATCCGGCTCCGCACGGCCCCTGTCGCCATGTGTCAGCTGCCCGCGACGCGGCGGTCGATGCCTTCCCAATAGGGTTCGCGCAGGTCCTTGCGGCGGATCTTGCCGACCGGCGACTTCGGCAGCGGTTCGCGCTGGAAGACCGCTTTCGAAGGCTTCTTGTAGGAACCGAGGCGTTCGACACAGATCGCGATGACATCTTCCTCCGTCACCTCCGTCGAGCCATCCAGCACGCAGACGGCCAGCGGCGTCTCGCCCCAGCGTTCATGCGGCACGCCGAAGACGGCCACCTCGACAAAGCCCGGCAGGTCGGCGATGACGTTTTCCAGTTCCAGCGGCCAGATGTTGTAGCCGCCGGAGATGATCATGTCGTCGGAACGGTCGAGGATGTAGAGGTAGCCATTGCGGTCCAGCCGTCCGATATCGCCGGTCTTCACCCAGCCCCGGACCACGCGCTCCGCAGTGGCTTCGGGGTTGTTCCAGAAACCGACCATCTGGCCATCGGTCTTGGCCACGATCTCGCCCGGGTCCCCCAGCGGCACCGGATTGTTCTCCTCGTCCCAGATCTCGATCAGCGCGAACGGCAGCGGCATGCCGCAGGACCGGATGGGGTTCGATCCCTCGACCTCGGCGAACCACTGGCGCGGCCCCATGAAGGACACGGGCAGCACCTCGGTCTGGCCATAACCCTGGTAGAGCACGTCACCGAAGACCTCGCGCGCCAGGTAGGCCGTGGCATCGGCAATCGGCGCGGCCGCCACCGTGATGCATTTCAGGCTTGAATAATCACGATCTCGCGCCGTCGGATCCTGCAGCATGGTGTTCAGCATGGTCGGCACGAAGAAGGCGTAGCCGATGCCTTCCCTGGCGATCAGGTCCAGGGTCTCACCGGCGTGGAAGTGGTCGAGCAGGACGTTGCAGCCACCGGCCAGATAGGTGGGCAGGTACTGATAGCCCGATCCGTGGCTGATCGGGCCGACGTGCAGGCACTTGTCGCCCGGTTCCACCGCCGGGAACAGGTAGAACCAGTCCCGGCCTGCCGCCAGCCATGCGCGGTGGGTATAGGCCACGCCCTTCGGCTTGCCGGTCGTTCCACCTGTATGGCGGATGATGAAATTGTCGTCCGGATGGATCTCGACCTCGGGCATGACGTCGGACTGCGCCGCCAGCCAGCCCTCGTAGCTGTCATCGCGGACAATGACGTGTTCAAGGTCCGGCAGTTCATCCAGGAACCCGTCCATGTCGGAGGCATAATGCGCGGCCACCAGCACGGCGCGGCAATTGGTGTGCCCCAGCATGTGCAGGTGCATCTCGCGCTTGTCGCGGGCATAGAGCGGGACCCGCACGATGCCCGCGATGGCGGCACCGGCAAAGAAGTCCGCTGCCTCGATGGAATTGTCTTCCAGCACCCCGACCCGATCACCCGGTTTCAGGCCCAGCGCGATCAGCCCGTTCGCCAGGCGAACGGATCGATCCCAGGATTCGGCAAAGGTCAGTCGCCGGTCCCCCCAGACGACGGCTTCGTGATCCGCGTAGAAGGTGGCGGCCCGCGCCATCAGCGTACGTACGTCCATCGTGGTTTCTCCTCCCCAGATTCCGCTACGATTTCACCGCGCCATAAAGGCGTTTTTGCCTCTCCGGTGCAAGGGTGCGCAGGCGGAACGGTTGGCGTTTCATCAGCAGGGCATTTGCTATACCGTTGGGAAAACGACAACAGCGCCGAAGTGCGCCGCAGGAGGATGCAGTCATGGCCGATACCGCCCTGAAACCGAGCAACCAGTCGCTGGACACAGTGATCGCCGCCTTGCGCGACCTGCTGGGTGACCGGCTGAGCACGGCAAATGCCATCCGTGATCAGCACGGGCATGACGAGAGCTATCACCACGGCTCGCTGCCCGACGCGGTGTGCTTTGCCCATTCGACGGAAGAAGTGGCCGAGATCGTCAAGATCTGTTCGGCACACGAGGTCCCGATCATTGCCTATGGCACCGGCACGTCGCTGGAAGGTCACGTGATCCCGACGCGGGGCGGCGTCACCGTCGACCTGAGCCAGATGGACGCGGTGATCGAGGTCAATCCCGAAGACCTGGACTGCACGGTGCAGGCGGGTGTACGGCGCAAGCAGCTGAACGAATACCTGCGCGATACCGGCCTGTTCTTCCCCATCGATCCCGGCGCGGACGCGTCGCTGGGCGGAATGTCGGCAACTCGGGCGTCGGGTACCAACGCGGTGCGCTACGGCACCATGCGGGAAAACGTCCTGGCCCTGACCTGCGTCATGCCGGACGGTCGGATCATCCGCACCAACCGTCGCGCCCGCAAGTCATCGGCCGGATACGACCTGACCCGCCTGATGGTCGGGTCCGAAGGCACGCTGGGCATCATCACCGAGGTGACGCTGAAGCTCTACGGCATTCCGGAGGCGATCACCTCCGCCGTGGTTTCCTTCCCCGACCTGGAAGGCGCGGTGAACGCTGTCATCGCCACCATCCAGTGCGGTATTCCGATTGCCCGCATCGAACTGCTGGACGACGTGCAGATGGACGCGATCAACCGCTACGCCGGGCTCGATTACCCTGTCATGTCGACCCTGTTCCTGGAATGCCACGGCTCCGAGGCCAGCGTGGCCGAACAGGCGACAAGCATGGGCGAGATCTGCGCCGATTTCGGTGGCGCGAATTTCCAGTGGACCTCGCTGGCGGAGGAACGCACCAAGCTCTGGCAGGCCCGTCATGACGCCGCCTATGCCGCGAAGGCGCTGCGCCACAATTCCGTGCTCTGGGCCACCGACGTCTGCGTGCCGATCTCGCGGCTGGCCGAATGCATCCTGGAGACCAAGCAGGACGTGGTGGATTCCAAGCTCGTGGCGCCGATCGTCGGCCACGTCGGCGACGGCAACTTCCATCTCGCCTTCGTCATGGCAGAAGGTGACGAGGAAGAATTCAAGCGTGCCGATGCCCTGAATGACCGCATGGTCGAACGCGCGCTGTCCATGGGCGGCACCTGCACCGGTGAACATGGCGTCGGAACCGGCAAGATGAAGTTCCTGCAGGCAGAGCACGGGGATGCCGTCAGCTACATGCGGATGATCAAGAAGGCCCTGGATCCGAAGAACATCATGAACCCGGGCAAGATATTCACCGTCTGAGGAAACCCGTCGGCACATGACTGAACGCCTGATCATCGGCATGTCCGGGGCCAGCGGTGCTGCCTATGGCATCCGGCTGCTGGAATTCCTGCGCGACCAGCCGGTGGAAACCCACCTGGTGATGTCCAAGGCAGCGGCCCTGACCATCAATGCCGAGACCGACCGGAAGGTGGAGGATGTGCGTGCCCTCGCCGACGTCAGCTATCCGGTGGGGGATGTCGGGGCCGGGATCGCCAGCGGCTCGTTCCGCACCCGTGGCATGGTCATCGCCCCCTGCTCCATCAAGACACTGTCGGAAGTCGCGAACTGTGCCGCCGGGAACCTGCTGGCGCGCGCGGCGGACGTGACCCTGAAGGAGCGACGGCGACTGGTGCTGATGGTGCGGGAAACTCCGTTGCATGCCGGGCACCTGCGCCTGATGAGCCAGGCGACGGAGGCCGGGGCCATCATCATGCCGCCGGTGCCTGCCTTCTATGCCCGGCCGAGCAGCCTGGCCGAGATGATCGATCACACGGTCGGCCGGGTACTGGACCTGTTCGACATCGACAGCGGACTGGTGAATCGCTGGAAGGAAGAGCCGGAGACCTGAGCGTGCGGCAGGCGGGACAGAACGGCTGCCGCGCTTGTTTCAGATGCGCGCCAGGAACCGGCGAATGCGGTTGATCTTGTCGCCGTCACCATGCAGTTGCGGATGCTCCGCCAAGACCCGGCTGAAATAGGTTTCAAGCGGTTTCGACACGGTTCGCAACAGGTCGCGGCGTCCGTCCTTCTCGAAGATCAGGCCACAGCCGGTGACCACGGCCTGGCGATCATCGACCGGTTTCGTGGCCAGTACACTGATCTGGTCGGACATCATGCCCTCCACATCCATTTCCGCCTGGCGCATCGCCAGCAGCGCGACGATTGCCCGTTCCCGACCGTCGGCCGCCAGACGCAGCCGCTCCGTCTCCATTGCCATGCCCCGCTCCACCGGCCTGGTCAGCCCCCGGTCCACCAGCGCCTCGAACTCGCCAAGGAATGCCGCGTGTTCGGGAAAGATGTCGAGGCACCGGTCTGTCAGCCGTTCCAGGAAGCCGAGCCGGAAGACCGCCCGGCGCAGGTCCTTGTCCAGGACCTCCCAATCGTCCTGGGTCAGGCCGGAGACCCCTGACAGCGCGCCGGACTTCGACAGCCGTGGTTCCCCGATCACGGGTGGCGGCAGATCGCCGCGACCGCCGCAGGCCGTCAGCAGCAACACGACACCGCAGGTCAACAGCAGGCGCATGTTCATGCGTCCTGCCGCCGTCGCAGCAGGTGCATGCAATCGAAGGTCATGATCCGGGTTTCATCGTGGCGGAAGGTGTCATGGCGCATGATGATCATGCCGCGGTCAGGCTTGCTGCGCGACGGCCGCACCTCCCGCACCTCGCAGACGACATGGATCGTGTCATCGGGGCGCAGGGGCTGAACCCAGCGCACGTTGTCCAGTCCCGGACTGCCCAGCGCCACGGGTTGAACCAGTTCCATCCGGAAGAACAGGGCGAAGCTGAGATTCAGGGTCTGCAGGCCGCTGCCGATCAGCCCGCCGAAATTGCTGTCCGTCGCCGCGTCCACGTTGGTGTGGAACAGTTGCGTGTCAAAGCCGCGCCCGAACTGCAGGATCATGCCTTCGGTGACCGTCACGCTGTCCGTGACGAACCTGTCTCCCACCACGTAATCATCGAAATACCGAACCGGGCGCATGGGTGGCAGCCTATCGCATGCCGCCCCGCTTGAGAACACGGAGCAGGCTTCCCCATCGCGCCGCATGCGTTACCTTGTCGATCAAGTGACCCCGGGGGAGGACGACCATGATCGACGCATATTACTGGCCCACGCCGAACGGCTGGAAGATTTCCATCGCGCTGGAGGAGATGGGGCTCGACTACAATGTCATTCCCGTCAACATCGGCAGGGGTGCCCAGTTCGAGCCGGATTTCCTCAAGATCAGCCCCAACAACCGCATGCCGGCCATCGTGGATCACGATCCGGCAGACGGTGGCGAGCCGATCTCCGTCTTCGAGACCGGCGCGATCCTGGTCTACCTGGCGGAGAAGTCCGGCAAGTTCCTGCCGAAGGACATCCGGGGCCGCAACACGGTGATGGAATGGCTGATGTGGCAGATGGGCGGCCTGGGGCCGATGTTCGGCCAGGCCGGTCATTTCCGGTTCTACGCACCCGAACCGATTCCCTCTGCCCGCGACCGCTATGACAATGAACGGCACCGCCTTTACGGGGTGCTGGACCGCAGGCTGGAAGGCCGCGACTTCATTGCCGACGAATATTCCATTGCCGACATGGCCTGCTGGCCCTGGGTGATCACCTACAAGCGCCAGGAGGTCGACCTGGACCAGTTTCCGAACGTGAAACGCTGGTACAAGTCATTGCAGTCCCGGCCCGCATTGCGTCGTGGCTATGCCGTCGGTTCGGAATTCGGCAAGCCGACCGGCAATTGGGACGAGGAAGCACGCAAGAACCTGCTGGCCCACCGCAATCCCGGCAAACCGGACTGACAAGACGACGACGAAACCGAAGGAACCGAGCAGATGTCAGAAGACAACATCCTGAAGGACGAACCCGCCCTGCGCGCGATCTATGGCCATGCATCGCGGCGGGGGGCGCCCAAGGCCATTCCGCCACCCGACCGCCACTGCAGGCGCTTCATCGAACTGTCGCCTTTCCTGGTCATGGGCAGCGCGGCGAAGGACGGCCCGGCGGACGTGTCGCCAAAGGGCGACCTGCCGGGCTTCGTGCAGGTGATCGACGCCAATACGCTGGCCATCCCCGATCGTCCCGGCAACAAGCGCATCGATTCGATGACCAACATTGCCGAGAACCCTCACGTGGCGCTGATCGTCATGATTCCCGGCATCACCGAGACCCTGCGCGTCAATGGCCGCGCCCATATCTCCGTGGCCCCCGACCTGCTGCAATCCATGGCCGTCAACGGCAAGCCACCGGTCACCGCCATCGTGGTGCAGGTCGATGAAACCTTCCTGCATTGCTCCAAGGCCTTCATCCGGTCAAAGCTCTGGGACCCGGCCGTGCAGCAGGATCGCAAGGTGCTGCCGCCGCTGTCGAAGATGATCGCCGACCAGACCAACCAGACGATTGATGTGGATGCGGCAGAGAAACAGCTTGAGCAGAACTACCGCGAACAGCTTTATTGATCGCATCCGGACGACACGCGTTGTCCGAACGGCACACGTTATCTGATCGACAACTCGGGGGAGGAAGAGCACATGGCGGAAATCGGGTTCATTGGCGTCGGCAACATGGGTGGGCCGATGGCCCGCAACCTGCTGAAGGCCGGGCACGCGGTCACCTGTTTCGACCTGTCGGCAACGGCTGTCCAGGCGGTGGTCGATGCGGGTGGCACGGCAGCAGCCAGCGCGAAGGATGCCGCGACGGGGCGCGAGATCGTGGTCTCGATGCTGCCCAAGGGCGACCACGTACGCGGCGCCTACCTGGGTGACGATGGCGTCATCGCGGCGGCAAAGGCCTCCGGCTCCCTGCTGATCGACTGTTCCACCATCGATGTGTCAACGGCACGCGCGGTGGCGGCGACGGCGGCGGAGAACGGCCTCGAAATGGTCGATGCCCCGGTATCCGGCGGCGTTGGCGGGGCCGAGGGCGGCACCCTGACCTTCATGTGCGGCGCGACGGACAGCGGCTTCGCGCGGGCCGAGCCGATCCTGTCGAAGATGGGCGCGAAGATCGTCCACGCAGGCGGTTCCGGCAACGGACAGGCCGCGAAGATCTGCAACAACATGGTGCTGGGCATTTCCATGGCCGCGGCCAGCGAGGCCTTCGTGCTGGCGGAGAAGTTGGGGCTGGACCACCAGACCTTCTTCGACATCGTCTCCACCTCTTCCGGCTATTGCTGGTCGATCAACGTCTACTGCCCGGTTCCGGGCCCGGTGGAGACCAGCCCGGCGAACCGCGACTACCAGGCCGGTTTCACCGCGGAGAACATGCTGAAGGACCTGCGCCTTGCCGCCACTGCCGCCGCCGACACCGGCACGGACACGCACATGGGCGCGGAGGCCGAGAAGCTCTACACCGCCTATGCCGAACAGATGGCGCAGGGGGCAAAGGACTTCTCCGGCATCATCAACATGGTGCGCGACCGCAGCAGCGGCTGACGCCGCCCCACGACGCACCGCGCGAATGACCTGCCACGCAGCAAAGGAAGCACCCCATGAACTACTGGCTGTTCAAGTCGGAGCCCAATACCTGGGGCTGGAACGATCAGGTGGCCCGTGGGGACAAGGGCGAACACTGGGACGGGGTTCGCAATTACCAGGCGTCCAACAACATGAAGGCCATGAAGGTCGGCGATCTGGGGTTCTTCTACCACTCGGTGAACGAGAAACAGATCGTCGGCATCGTGGAGGTCATTCGCGAATACTACCCGGACCATACCGACCCGAAGGGGCGCTTCGGCATGGTGGACGTGAAGGCAGTCCGGCCGTTCAACAAGCCCGTGACCCTGGAAGACGTGAAGGCGGAACCAAGGCTGGCGGAACTGCCGTTGATCAAGCAGTCCCGCCTGTCGGTCATGCCGATCCCCAAGGACGCCTGGGACCTGCTCTGCCAGATGGGTGAAACGGAAGCCTGAACCCATGGCAGAGGCTCCGGCGGCGGCATCTTCGTTCCGATCCGGCGAGAACCCGGAACTGGCGGCATCCCTGGCGGTGCTCTTTCAGCTGGACCCGGACCTGAAACAGGCGCGCGAAGTGGCCGGTGCCCTGCCCGACCGCAGCCGCCCGCCGGGCCTGAAGACCCTGATGAAGCTGATCGTCGATCAGCAGGTATCGCTGGCCTCCGCCGCCGCGATCTGGGCACGGGTCGAGGCCGGGACAAGACCGTTCACGCCACATCACTTCCTGACCCTGGACGAGGATGCGCTGAAGGCGATGGGGCTCAGCCGCCCCAAGATGCGCTACATGCGGGCGCTGTGCGGCGATATTGCCGACGGCACCCTGCCGCTGGATCGCCTGCCTGAGATGGACGACGCGGAAGCCATGGCCGCGCTGACCGCGGTGAAGGGAATCGGGCGCTGGACGGCTGAGGTCTACCTGCTGTTCGCGCTGAACCGGCCCGACATCTTCCCCTCCGGCGACCTGGCCCAGATCGGAAGAGCGTCGTGTAGGGAAAGAGTGTAGATCTCGGTGGTCGCCGTATCCTTAAAAAAAAAAGGGGCACAAGAGAACATCGATGACTAGTCACCTACAAGCTAGCCG
>CAJYBQ010000041.1 GCA_913064755.1 uncultured Alphaproteobacteria bacterium | reverse complement strand
CACTGCAGGGGGTGACTGTCAACACGGCCCGTGCGCCACACATTTCGTAGCTGCCGCTCGATTCGGATGTTGGCGGGTAGGGGGTTGCCCCCCTGGGCCGCCACGCCGGCGGCGGCCCGGTACAAAGACGCAATAAACAGCGAAAACGCCCGCCGCGCGCACGTTGGGGGCACGGGGGGGGGGGTGGGCCGTGTGGCCCGGTGCGCGGTGGAGGGGGCGGGGGTGAAACGCGATGGCGTCACCCGGTGCCACGGCAAAGCGCAGGATGCGGTAGGCGTCGGGATCGGCATCGAGGTCCGGCACCGACGGCCCGTCGTGATCCTCGTAATCGCTCTCGTTGGAGAAATAGCGCGGCCGGTAGTGCACGCCCGACAGGTGCGACCCGGCGACGAACGACATGGTGACATCCACCGGTACCGGGTCCAGCGCGATCCATGTCGAACCGACCTGGTCGCCGTCCACGGTCCAGTAGGGCTGGTCATGGTGCCAGGGGGTCGCGGTCTGGGTGCCGGGGTCCTTCACCAGGACATGTTCGTGGAACAGGTTGATGCGGCGGCTGCCGAACAGCGCCGCGACCTTTTCCGCGATCCCGCTCTCGCGGGCAAAGGCACGATAGCCGTCGATCCGGTCCCAGTTGCAGTAGTCGCCGAAGTAGAACCCGTCCGCGCCCTCCGGCGTGTAGACCTTTCCGAACGGGCCGGGCGCGGCGATGTTCTGCTCCACGGCCTCGCGCAGACGTTCCAGCCAATGGGCGTCCGCTGCCCCTTTCAGAACCACCACGCCGTCGCGTTGGAATGCCTCGATCGTTGCGCTGTCCAGCATGTGCCTGTCTCCCTTTCATGGATCGCGGGCGGAAATGTAGCCTCCGCGCCGACTTTGCGCCACGATCCAGCAGAACGAGAAGTGTCGGGGGGAAACCATGACCGAGAAACCGAACATCCTGTTCATCTTCAGCGACCAGCATCGCCACGACGTGATGGGATGCGCCGGGCATCCGACGGTGCAGACGCCGCACCTGGACGGACTGGCGGCGCGCGGTGTGCGCTTCACCAGGGCCTGGTGCCAGAGCCCCATCTGCCAGCCCTCCCGGGCATCGCTGATCACCGGCCAGCATCCCTATGACCTGGGCGTGTTCTACAATGACGCGGCCTCCGCCACCCATGCGTCGAAGGACCTGGACGAGGCGGGGGAGATCAGCCCCGACTGGCCCACGTTCATGAAGCAGGTGCAGGGCGCGGGGTACGAGACCGCCAGCATCGGCAAGACCCATTATCACGGCATCCCGACACGCGAAGAGGTCAAGGCAGCGGGCGGGCAGGTGGATTTTCGCCGCTACGACGATCTGGTCCGCAGCTTCGGATGGGATCACGTGGTCGAGGAATACGACAAGTACGTGCATTCGGCGAAGGCCTTCCGCACCCCCTATGCAGACTATCTCGACGGCCTGGGCGATGGCCTGGGGGACGCCTATCGCGACCAGATCCGCGGGGTCTTCCGCCTGACCCCGACGCACTGGCGGGGGGAAACCAGCGTCGTGCCGCAGGAACATGACCTGACCAGCTTTCTCGCCGACCAGGCGATGGACTGGTTGCAGACCCGCGACGATACCCGGCCGTTCCTGTTGAAACTGGCCTTCGTGCAGCCGCATGTGCCGCTGATCGACGATCCGGACTGGGCGGCATTCTACGCCGATGCCGACATCCGGGTGCCGGACCTCACCCCGCCGGAGGCGGTGAACGGGGAGTGGGCACATTACCTGGGGCTGCTGGCCGGTCATTCGCAGCGCGAAACCATGACGCCGGCCTTCGTGGCGGAGGGGATGCGCCACTATTTCGGCATGGTGTCGCTGATCGACCAGAAGATCGGTGCGGTGCTGGACCTGCTGCGCGCGCGGGGGGAACTGGACAATACCTGGATCATCTATTCCTGCGACCATGGTGAAATGCTCGGCACCCATGGTCTCTGGGCCAAGATGAACTTCTACCAGGGATCGGCGCAGGTGCCGCTGATCGTCGTGCCCCCTGCCGGCACGACCGGCCGCGTCGATGACGCGGTGGTGGAACTGACCGACATCGCGGCCACCATCACCGACATTGCCGGCACGACACCACCGGCGGGCTGTCGCGGACAGTCACTCGTCGGCCAGGTGACGGGCGGGGCGGCGATCGATCGCGAGATCCCCTGTTCCCGCATCCAGTCCTATGCCGCGATGCGCACCGCCGATTACCGCTTCACGATGGAGATGCATTCCGGCGTTCCCTGTGAACTGTTCGACATGGCCGGCGACCCGGACGAGACGGTGAACCTGGTCAACGACCCGGCCCGTGCCAGCCTGGTCAGCGACATGAAGGGCGCCTTGATCGACCTGCAACAGGGGTGAGGGCGTACGCCGGACGCTGACCCGTCCCGCAGGACAACCCCGGTGCCGGTCACGCATCCTGCGGGGTGTCCAGGCCGGGTGCGGCGGCGATCAGTCGGGGGGTGCGCGTCGCATGCCGATGGCAGCACGGGCATCGGTCAGCAGCTTCCGCTCCCGCCCCGTATCGATGGAAATATGCGCGGTCATGCCGGCACGCAGGTGCGGGCGATCCTGGTTCGGCAGCAGGCGCAGGCGCACCGGTACGCGCTGCACCACCTTGACCCAGTTGCCGGAGGCATTCTGCGGCGGCAGGATGGAGAACTCGGCCCCGGTTGCAGGCGCGATGCCCTGCACGGTGGCCTGCCACTTGACGCCCGGATAGGCGTCGACCTCTACCTCCGCCTTCAGCCCCGCATGAACATGCGTCAGCTGGGTTTCCTTCAGGTTGGCCTCGACCCAGGTGTCGCGGTCATCGACCAGGGCGAAGATCGGCTCACCCTTTTCGACATATTCACCGGGTTCCAGGTTGATCGCCGTGATGATGCCGTCCGACGGTGCGGGAATGCGGGTGTAGTTGAGCCAGAGCATGGCCTCGTCCCGTTTCGCGGCGGCGGCCAGGTAGACGGGGTGTTCCTCGACCGGGCGGTTCACGTCGCCGCCGATGGCGATCAGGGCTTCCTTGACCCGTTCCTGCTGCGTCGCGACCTTGCGCTTGGCGGCGGACAGGTCGGCGGCCGCGCCTTCGTACTGGGCGGAGGCGGCAATGCCGCGCCTGGACAGGCCACGGTATCGTTCCGTCTGCTTCTCCAGGTGGCTGATGCGGGCACGGGTTTCTTCCAGTTCGGCCAGCGAGGCACGATAGTCGACCTTCAGGCGCGCCACCTGGCTGCGCGCGCGGGAAAGTTCGGCTTCCGCCTCGGCGAGGCGGATTTCATGGGCACGGCTGTCCAGTTCGATCAGTACATCCCCGGCGCGTACCCGCTGGTTCTCGGTCACGTGAACGGCGCTGACGCGGCCATCAAGATCGCTGGACACCGCGAACTTGGAAGATTTCACGTAGGCATTCTCGGTGGTGATGTAGCGCCCGCCCAGGGCATATCCGAAACCGGCACCGGCAATCACCAGCACGGGGATGACGACCAGCAGCACGAACCGGCGCAGGGGACGCCGACGGCGAGGCACCGGCCCCGCGGTCACGACGCCACCACCGGCCGACGCGGTGTCGACGTCCTGCGTCCCTGGCTCGGCGGCCGAAAGTTCTTTGCCTGTGTCGGACAAGGCAGACCTCGCTGAATATACAATGGCGGCATGTTATCGCGACGAGATGTCGCTCACCACTATTGAAACTGCATGGCTGTCTTCTGCGCACGCATGCACGTTCCGGCAACTATTCGGTCGAAACGGCTTCCGCCATGCTGCCAGGTCCGGTCTTCGTCATGAAGCGGAAACCGCGTGGCTGATCTGTCGCTCGATCGCGCCATGTGATTGCCCTACTTCGACTTTTCAACGGTATTGTCGATTGCCGGGACGCTGTAGATATAGGTCTCGATGGCGCGCAGGTCTTCCTTCGTCAGGTACTTCAGGCCATCGTCGATCGCCTCTGCCATCGTGCCCTGCACGTTGTCGAAATCGGGTTTCATGCCGCTTTCGAGCAGGGACACGAGGTCACCCTTGCCCCAGTCGGCGATGCCGGTCTCGTGCGGGGTGATGTTCGGAACGGATTGTCCCTCCGGCCCGTCCGCGGTCCCTGCCAGGTACTGGCTCCGCTTCAGACCGCCCAAGATGTTGCGCGGGGTATGGCATTCGCTGCAATGGGTCAGGGCGTCGGCCAGGTAGGCCCCGCGGTTCCATTCCGCCGATCTTTCCGGATCGGGCTCGAAGCGGCCTTCGTCGAAGAACAGGGTGCGCCAGCCGCGCTGCATGAACCGCCAGGAGAACGGGAAGCTGACGTCGTGTTCGCGGTCCGGCTGGGCAACGGGATCGAGCGAAAACAGGTAGGCCTTGATGGCCAGGGCGTCATCGCGCGTCATCCGGGTATAGCTGCCATAGGGGAAGACCGGGAAATAGCGCCCGCCGTCCGGTGCCACGCCTTCGTGCAGCGCGCGCACGAAATCGTCATCGGACCACCTGCCGATGCCATGATCGGGGTCCGGGGTGATGTTGGGGCTGTAGAACGTGCCGAAAGGTGTCTCCAGCGCATGCCCGCCCGCGAATTCGACGCCACCCTTCTTCGCCGTGTGACAGGCAATGCAGCCAGCGGCGCGGACCAGGTATTCGCCTCTCTCGACCGCCGTTTCGGCTGCCGCGGGCTGCGACAGTCCCGAAAGCAGCAGTGACGGAACGGCCAGCAGCGACGCCAGGCCGAGCAGCAGCCCGACCTGGCGAAAGCCTGAACGCCGGACCCGAACCTGTCGGCGGCGCGTGTGCATGCGGGAGATCACGTCGATCAGCTCGGCTTCGGACCGCGATAGGTCTCGTGGCAGCCGCCGCAGGTCTTGCCGGTGGCACCCAGTGCGGCACCGATCTGGGCCGAATCCATGGTCTTGGTCGCGGCGACCAGGTCGGCGGAGGCCGCGACCAGCTTGTCATTGGCGGCCTTGAAGCCGGCCCAGTCGGTCCAGATGTTGGCCTTGGCGCGGTATTCACCCGATCCTTCGGGGAACCATGACGGAACCTGTTTTGCCAGGGTGTTGATCTTCATCGCGGCGGCGACGGTGGCATCGCTCGCCTCCGCATTGCCCTTGGCCACGTCGGAGATGGCCTTCATGGCACCACCGATTTCCTTCATGCTGGCGACGCGCTTGTCGGACATGCTGCCGTGCGCGCCTGCCATGGCCGCGCCAGCGAATACGGTGGCGGCAATGCCCGCCAGAATGATCTTCTTCATCAGATTCCTCCTCAGGATTCCCAACCGACTGGTCACCGGATCACCGACCCTACGGCAATCCATGCAACGGTGCCCCCCATCATCCCGCACCGGGCAGGTGGTTAACAAGGAGAGAGCGGGAAATATTCAGTTTCCATCTGATCACACAAGCGTGACGGGATCAGCCGACACCGCCTGCGGCACGGGACGCCGAACGGAGAGCCGCTCTCAGAATCCCAGGTGGGCGCCGCCGATCAGCAGCCCGAGGCCGAGCAGCAGGCCGACGGCGACATGGCCCGTGACCCACAGCGCGATTCCCGAAATGGCCAGCGCGACCATCTGCAATGGCCCGGCGTCGGCGATCTGCGGTGCGACCACCGCCGCGATGGCGCAGCCGGGCAGCACGTTCAGCAGCCGCCGCAAGCGTCCTTCCGCCGGGACATGGCTGCCGATGGCATAGCCCAGGTAGCGGGAGGCGAAGACGACCACGGTCAACAGCGCGACCCCGGTCCAGGCCGACAGGGAATCAACCATTGTCAGCGTCACTCCCCTTGCGGTGTTCCGGCAGGATCAGCCCGGCGAGCGCGCCTGCGCCGACGCCGATGATCAGGGTGAAATGCGGGGCCAGCCAGTGATCCGCCGCGATCGCGGCAACCGCCGAGATCAGCCAGGGGGTCACCGGGCCGATGCGGCTGCGCGTCACCATGATCAGGATCAGGAACAGGAAGGTCACGCCACCATGGCTGAGACCCTGCAGGGTCACGGGGTCCAGCACGCCGGGCAGGCTGACTCCGATGGTCACGCCGGCCATCCAGGTGATCGCCAGGGTCAGGGTGCAGGTCAGGTAGATGAGGCTGACATCGGCCCGTCGATGCTCCCGCATCGCCAGTGCCCAGCTTGCGTCCACCATCAGCCAGATGCCGACCAGGCGTTGCAGTGGCGGCATCGCGCGCAGCATGGGGGCCAGGGTCACGCCCATCAGGATGTTGCGGGACGATACCATTCCGGCGGCAAGGGCAATGGCCAGGTAGGACAGCGGGTCGGTCCAGAACGGCAGCGCCGCGAACTGCGCTGCCCCGGCGAAGGCCGTGAGGCTCAGCACCAGGGTGTGAATGTCGCTCATGCCCTGCACATGCGCTGCCGAGCCGTAGACGATGCCGAACGTGAAGGCACCCAGCGCAAAGCCGAAGGCCATGCGCCACCCATCCGCAATGCTGCGGCCCAGACTGACGGGTGCTTGGTTCATGCTGCCGCCGTTTTGCGAAGATGCCGGGAAGGTCCGGCGACGCAAGACCTATCGCAAGCGCAGCCCACGTCAAGGGATGGCAGGATTGCGCCGCGCGGGCAGGCAGACTGACCTTCCTGGTCCGGGTCTACTGAACCTCGAAGTCGGCGGCCTGGACCGTGCCGGACGTCAGCCGCGCGATCTCGAAGCTGTTGGCGCTGGATCCGCCGTCCGGGTCGAAATGCAGGCGGCTGTCGCTCTCGTCGAAGAAGAACGTCGCCTCGGTGGTGCCGAGATTGACGCCACCGGGGTTGTTGGTCAGGTCGAAGGCGCCGCTGACGAAGTTCTGTCCGTCGGTCAGGCCGGTATCGCCGCCGCCGACATTGTTGAAACCGTTCCGGTCGATCAGGAACCTGTCGCTGCCGCTGGTGAAGTCGGTGATGGTGTCACCGCCCTCGTTGGTGGCGTCATAGCGGAAACGGTCGTTGCCGGCGTTGCCGGTCAGTTCGTCCGATCCGATGCCGCCGAAGATCTCGTCGACATTGTCACCGCCGGCGATGCTGTCGTCGCCCGCGTCGCCCTGCAGGGAGTTCTGACCCGACAGGGCCGTGATCTGGTCGTTGCCATCGCCGCCGCGCACCGTGTCATTGCCCGCGTCGCCATTGATGCTGTCGGCGCCGGTGCCGCCGTCGATCACGTCAGCGCCGGAACCGCCGGAAATCGTGTCGTCGCCCGCATCGCCGGATACCGTGTCGTTGCCCTGCTCGCTCTGGATGAAGTCATTGCCTTCGCCGCCGGAGATGGAGTCCTGCCCCAGGCCGCCGCGCAGGCTGTCGGCACCGTTGTCGCCGCTCAACGTGTCATTGCCGTCTTCGCCCAGGATATCGTCGATGCCGTCGCCACCGGTGACGAAGTCGTCGCCACCGCGTGCCTCGATCCGGCTGGCGCTGGCGTCGCTGAATATCTGGTCGTCCTGGTTGGTGCCGAAGACGTTCTCGAACCCGGTCAGGCTGTCATTGCCGATACCATCGCCGCTGGCGGTGCCGATGGTCAGGTCGACCGTGACGCCGCCATTCGTGATCTCGGAATAGTCGATCGTGTCGCTGTCCGTGGCGTCGCCCGCGTTCAGGTTGTCGCTGCCGGCGCTGCCGATGATCGTGTCGTTGCCGGCGAAGGTGCTGATCGTGTCATTGCCGTCGCCGCCATTCATGCGGTTCGACCCGGCGTCGCCATTCAGCACATCGTTGCCCGCGCCGCCGAAGATGCCTTCGATGGAAACGAAGCTGTCGGTGCCGAAGCTGCCTGCATTCACCGTGGCGTCGGTCACGGTCATCACCAGGTCTTCCGCGCCGAGCGCCGAATAGTCGGCCACGTCCAGGCCGGTACCGGTGCCATCCAGCGTGTCGTCGCCGGCCTCGCCGGCCAGCGTGTCATCGCCTTCCTGCCCGGTCAGGCTGTCGTTGCCCGCATTGCCCACCAGGCGATTGGCGCTGGCACTGCCCGTGATGGTGTCATTGCCTGCGCCGCCGATCACCGTTTCCAGCCGGTCGAGCACGTCCGTGCCGGTCTCGGCGCTGGTCGCGAACCGGTTGGTCAGGTCCACGATCAGGTCGGTCGACAGGTGGTCATAGGTGACCACGTCGCCCGATGTCGCATCCGTGCCCTGGTTGCCGCCGTCCAGCGTGTCATTGCCCGCTCCACCGCGCAGCGTGTCGTCACCGGCGAGACCGCGCACGGTCGTGCCGGATGTCGCGGCACGCGCGTCGAAGCTGTCATTGCCGGTCCCGAGTTCCGCCACGATACCGCGGTTGCCGATGCCGGTGGTGCCGAGGTCGCCCACGGTCACGCTGTCGTTGCCGGTCGAACCGGTGATGCCGACACGTTCCACCGCCGCGTCGCCGGTGATGGTCTGCACCGTCGTGCCGGTCGTCGTCTGAACCGTCACGTCGGTGCCGGAGGCCGCGATGTCAACGGTGCTGCCCGCCGTGTCGTTCAGCAGCAGGTTGATCTCGTCCGCCGTGCCGTCGCCGCCTGCCACGCTGTTGGTGCCCGCGTTGGTGGCATCGAAGCGGAAGCTGTCGTCGCCGGCGCCGCCGTCCAGGGTATTGTTGCCCGCATCGCCTTCCAGCGTGTCGTTGTCGTCGCCGCCGGACAGGCTGTCGTCGCCCGCGTCGCCGCTGAGGAAATCGCGTCCGGCGCCGCCGTCCAGCGTGTCATTGCCGTCGAACCCGGCCACGATGTCGTTGGTCGCGCCAAGGGCCTCGTTGTTCGCGGTGTCGTCCAGCACGCGCAGGCTGAACAGGGCATCGTCGAAGGATGCTTCCTCCACATCGGCGAACAGGGTGTCTGCTTCTCCCGTGCCCACCTGGGTCACGACCACCCCGGAACCGTCGGTCAGGGCATCGACCTCGATGGTGCGTTCGGGGTCCGTGGTCACGCCGAGGGCGTTGTCGGCGATGACCACCTGGTCGGTACCGTCGCCGCCGCGCAGGCTGTCGTTGCCGGTGCCGCCGGTCAGCGTGTCATTGCCTGCGTCACCGTTGATGTCATCGGCCCCGGTGCCGCCGTCGATGGTATCGGTCCCGGCGCCGCCGAACAGGATGTCGGCGGCCGCGCCACCGGTCACCGTGTCATTGCCGTCACCACCGAAGATGACGTTGCGGGAATTGTCCGCTGTCAGGGCCTGGTCCGTCGCATCACCAACCGTCAGGGCCAGGGTCTCGCCGGCGAACTGCAACTGTTCGAAGGTGCCGTCCAGCCGGTCGGTGCCTTCATCGACGTCGCCGGTCAGATTGTCGGTGATGGTGACGGCGGATCCGTCGCCGGCTGCCGAAAGGCTGAAATCGCCCACGTTGCCGGCGAATACCGCGCGGTCCCCTGTGCCTGCGCCGCCGGAAAGGATGTCGTCGCCGACACCGCCGCTCAAGGTATCGTCGCCGTCTTCACCCAGCAGGGTATCGACGCCCGCATTGCCCGAAACGTTGTCGTTGCCGTCCCCGGCCAGCACGGCATCGCGGCCGGCACCGGTGGCGATGACGTCGTCCCCGGCAAGGGCGGAGATGATGTCATTGCCGTCGCCCAGGGTCTGGTTGTCGGCACCCGTGGAACCGAAGGACAGGTCGAAGGTCTCGCCCGAGAACCGGTCCTGCTCGACATCGCTGCCCACCGTGTCCCGGCCATCGGCGGTGCTTTCCTCGATGATGGCGGAGCCGTCGGCTTCCGCCGTGCCCGTGACGTCCTCGATGGCGCTGTTGAAGATGGCGAGATCGTTGCCGACGCCGCCGAAGATCTGGTCGTCGTCGACACCGCCGGCCAGGGTGTCATCGCCTGCTTCGCCCAGCAGCGTGTCACCGCCCGAACCGCCTGACAGGCTGTCACCGCCTTCACCACCGAACTGCACATCGCTGCCCGCGCCGCCGATGATGGTGTCACCGCCGGTGCCACCGACGGCCACCGCGCCGCCGTCCTGCTGGGTCAGCACGTCGCCGCCCGCGGTTCCGAAGGTCGTGTTCAGCCCGGTACCGGCGAAGTCGAGGATCTCGATATCGGTGGACAGGGTATCCGTGCCTTCCGCGCCCACCGTGTCGGTCAGGATGACGGTCAGACCGTCATCGGACGTATCGGCAACGAAGTTCGATGCGATGCCGGTGAAGGTTGCCCTGTCCGTCCCGCCGCCGCCGGTCAGGACGTCATTGCCGTCACCACCGCTGAGGGTGTCGTCGCCCGCCCGACCGGCAAGGATGTTGTTGTTGGCGTCGCCGATCAGGCTGTTGGCACCCGCATCGCCCAGCGTGATGTCGAACAACGTGCCGTTGAAGTCGATCGTGTCGATGTCGGCCGAAAGCGTGTCCGTGCCTTCGTTGCCGACGGTGTCGTCGATGGTGATGTCGCCGCTGTCGTCGTCGACGCGCTGATCGAAGTTGGCCTTGGCCCCCTCGTAGAGCACCTGGTCGGCGCCGGAGCCACCGATGATCCGGTCGTTGCCGCCACCACCGGAAAGGACGTTGGTATCCGTTCCGCCGGAAATCACGTCGTCGGACACACCACCCCTGAGCGTGTCGTCACCCGTCCCGCCGAACAGTTCCAGCGCCAGGCCCGCGTTTCGGCCGTCGATCAGGTCACCGCCCGCGCCGGCGCGAATGATGATGGTGTTGTCCAGGATGCCGGACCCGGTGAGGTCGCCCAGCACGACCTGGTCACCGCTGGTGCCGAGATCGACTTCCAGTTCCTCGATATCCTGCATGGTGACTTCGGTATTGACGCCATCGACGTCGAAATTCAGCACCGCGCGACCGTCCTCGGTCTGGCCGCTGACGATGTTGGTCCGTTCACCATCCGCCTCGACGATCAGCGTGTCGGTACCGGCGCCACCGATCAGCGTCGTGTCGCCCTGCGCGATGTTGAACCGCTGCACGCCGTCGAAGCTGATGACATTGTTGTTGTCGCCGTCGTCATCGCCCTCGACCTGCTCGTCGTCCTCGTTGCGGTCGGCCAGGTCGTCGTCGCCGACGCTGCCGATGACGTCCTGCTCATCGGCGACATCGCCGATTTCCTCGCCCGCGGCGATTTCGACTTCGTCATCGTCAAGGCCCAGGGCGGCCCGCAGCTGGGTCAGCACGCCGGTGTCGTCGGCCGGGGCGTCGGGCAGGTTGCCCAGGTCGGTATAGGCCAGGACCCCCGGCGCGAAGGAGCCGAGCAGGGTGTTCACATCGATGTCGCTCAAAGCCGTGGGCTGGCGGAACATGGAAAGCACTTCCATGCCCTGCAGCGGCTGGTCGAGGACCAGCACTGCACCGGCGGTGGCGACGGCGACCGTACCCGTGGCGAGGCCGCCGAGGCTGGGCAGCAGGACAAAGGTGTTTGCCTGCGCCTCGGGTGCGGCCTTGCCGATGACACGTGCGCCCCGGACGGTCAGGTTGGCCACCGGGGTGCGGACATGGAGCACGTCTGCGCCGCCATCCTGCGCTGCCGTGTTGTCGATCGCGAACTGGCCCTGGATGACAAAGAACTGGGGTTCGCCGGCACCGTTGTCTTCCGGTGCTTCCAGCAGGATACGGCTGTCACTGTCGAAGAACGCGGCGGCACCGTCTGCAGTCACCAGTTCGACCGCGCCATCGCCCCGGGTCAGGATGATGTCGCCGGGACCAACGCGTTCCCCGGTCTGCAGTGGGCCCTGGCGGCCATCGACATGGACCACGAAGACATCGCCGACCACGGTGCGCACCGAAAGCGTGCCCTGCACGTCACCGCTCGACAACTGGACCAGGTCGGCACTGTCCGCGCCATCGGTCGCGGCCGCGACCTGGTCGGCAGGCAAGACGAACCCCGCGATGTCCGACGACGCATCGGATATCGATATCTCGGCACTGTCCCGGATCGTGGGCTGGTCCATGATGTCAGTCCTCAACCGTCCATGTGGCACCGACATGGCGACACATTGTGTGAATTCTGGTTCAGCAAGCAAGCCCGATGCCATGCGCGCATTGGCAGTATTGGACGATCAGGCCGCCCGCGCCGCGAGGATCTTAACATAGGCCGCAACCGTTGCCTCGGCGATCGGCGTCAGTTGCGCGACGGCCGCCTGTGCTGCATCCAGGTCGTTGTTTTCAAAAAGGTCTTCTGCTACCTGCGCGGCCTCGAAGAGGCGCTGGCCGCCGACCGTTCCCGCACTGCCCTTCAGGCTGTGCGCCTCTCTTTCCAGTTCTTCACGATTCGTTGCGTCCGGCGGTGTCTGTAACTTTTTCAGGCGCGAAAGCGTGTCTTCGATGAAGTCGTTGATCAGGTCAGGCAGGATCTCGTCACCGACATCCTGCGCGAACTGGTCCAGAACCGCGTGGTCGATCAGGGGAGTCTTGCTGTCGTCGTCCGCTGCCCCGTCCGCCGTCCCTGCGGATGGCTGTTGCGCAGCGGCCGCAGCCGGGGCTTCCGCGACGATTGCTTCCGCGGCTTCGGTCCCCTGTTCCGTGGCTTCGGCGCCCGGGGCCGGGACGTCGCGCGCCGGCCCCCCCGTTGCCCTGGCCCCGACCAGCGCCCAGCGCGCCACCACTTGCCGCAGTTCGCACTCTCCGGAGGTCTTGGCCGCGCACGCGAGGCCGAAGAAGAGGATGCACAGCGGAGTCGAGCGTTGCTTCATGGGTGTCATCGCCCGGGACCTTCCCAGAAAACGCCCAGGCGTGCCGGACGCATCGATCGCCGTCTCAGAAGTTCCGCTCCAGCGGCACGTCCCGTTCACACAGCTCGCAGACGAACCACGTTTCCTTGACCAACATTCGTTCAAGACAGCGCACGCAAACACGAAAGTCGTCAGCCGGGGTGAGGCTCGAGGAGGCTATCCGGAGGCAGATGCGGGTGGTAGGCGAAGGGACACTGGCCGTGCTTGGGCGTGGGTGGGTCGTTCGCGGACAGGGGTAGACTGCGTGGGATAGGGGGCGGGAGAAGTGTTAGGCTAATCGCCGGCGGATTTCAGCCGAGACGCACCAGAGTCGGTCCTGGCCCCAGACTGAGAAGTCGGGCTCGCTGGAATCACCTGAATCACCTGAATCACCGCTATCTACTGGGGGTGTTGGATCAATGAGGATTCCTTCGCAGTCGACAGTTCCTTCAGGTGTTGGAACTTTATCGTAGAAAGTGACGAGGAGGGCCATGTCCTGAAGGTCGAATCCGCCGTGGTTACGGTCTGTGTGGGTGAGTTCCATCAGGTAAATCACATCTCGTGCGCCCAACTTGATGTGTCCGACGTCCTCAAGGTAGGGAAGAATAAACGATTCAACAGTGGGCTGGTGGTATAGTGTCGTTGTTGTCGGCGGAGTGTCTCAGTT
>CAJYBQ010000040.1 GCA_913064755.1 uncultured Alphaproteobacteria bacterium | reverse complement strand
ACAAGGGCACGGAAGTCTGCCTCGTCTTCCCGGCAAGTGTCGTGGTGCAGGATACCAGGGCGCGGCTGACGGTGGTCGGGGGCAACAGCTAGGTCTTTCCATTGCCTGGTGCCATCACCGGCGCCACCGACCGACGGGTCTACCCGTGGAGGGCTACCTGTCCAGGAAACCGATATGCTGCGGCTCGGCGCGCAGGTCCCGCGCCAGTGCCAGGTAAGCTCCATCACCGTTGCGGAGCCGGTAGATCTGCAGGGCTTCCAGCACCCGCTGGACGTAGTTGCGGGTTTCGGAGAACGGGATGCGTTCCACCCAGTCGACCGGATCGACTTCGCCCAGGCGCGGGTCGCCGTGCTCCACGATCCAGCGGCGGACCCGGTGCGGACCGGCGTTGTAGGCGGCGATGGCCATCGGCAGATAGCCGTCAAACTCCGTTATCTGCCAGGCCAGGTAGGTGCTGCCCAGGCGGGCGTTGTATGACGGATCATCGGTCAGCCGGCGCGGTTGATAGGCTGTCACCGTCTCCCTTGCCACCAGCCGCGCGGTCCCGGGCATCAACTGCATCAGCCCCCGGGCGCCGACCGGGCTGATCGCTGCCGGATCGAAGGCGCTCTCCTGGCGCGCGATGGCATGGGCCAGGGCGGGTTCGACCGCCAGGTCTGCCTGCAGTTCAGGCATGGTCGGCCAGGCGACGGACGGCAGGACGATCTGATCCCGTGCGGCCATCTTGCCGGCCAGGAGCTGCAGGTCGGCGCGGTCGAGGCGGCGGGCGAGATCGCCCAGCAACAGCCGGTTCTCGGTCGAGACCCGGTTCTGCGCCCGTCCCTGACCCAGGTGGACCAGGAACTGCCGTGCCAGCCGGGGTTGATCGACCTCCAGCAACAGCCGGACAAGCTGCACCATCGGCCGTGCATCGAACCCGGCGCGTGCTGCCGGGTCGATGACCGGCTCCACGGGCAGGCTGAGCTGGTCATCGCCGATCGCCAGCATGCCCATCTGGCCATAATAGGTGGTGGGGTGGATGGCGGCACGGCGGAACCAGTTTGCCGCCTGTGCCCTGTTCCCCATGCTCCGATGTGCCCGGCCGATCCAGTAGGCTCCGCGCGCGCGGCTGACCGGGTAGGCGACATTCGCGTAGAGCGTCTCGAAATGGTCGAGCGCCACGTCCGGCCGGTCGAGGTAGTTGAGGGCCAGCCAGCCGGCTTCGAACTCGCCCTGGGCGAAGGCTGCGCCGCGTTCGAGGCCGTGCGCCCGTGCAACCCGCCAGGCGGCATCGAAGCGCCCTTCGGCGATCAGCTGCCGGATCTGGATGCGGCGTTCCACCCACCAGAGGTCGGGACGGCTGCCCATGTCCGGATCGGCGAGCAGGATCTCCTGGGCGCCCGCATGCTGCCCCGCGCGTCGTCGCCAGCGGGTGCGTTCGAACTGCAGGCCGGGGTCATTGATCAGGTGCGGCGGCACCGCGGCCACCGCCGTGTCCACCCCGGGACGGCGCGCCATCAGCGACAGCCGGGCATTGGTCAGCCGTCGCAGGTCGTCCGGCAGCAGGGACCGCATCCGGCCCGCGGCCGTCCGCCGTTCCGACCAGAGCAGGATGTCGGCCCGCTCGGCATGATCATCGACCGTCAGCCGATCACCGAAGGCGGCAAGGATTGCTGCTTCTTCGGTCTGTTTCAGGTTGCGGTCCCGCCAGAGCCTGCGCGCCAGGGCGAGGGCCGCGTCCGGTTCGCGGTCCCGGCGTGCCAGGGCCTGGTGGAGTCTTCCCGCGCGGGTACGGGCCGACCGGCCAGCAAAATGACCGGCAATTGCCGTGACGTCCTCCGTCGCCAGCACGGCCTCTTCCAACCGGGCGGCCAGTCGGTTCTGGTCCGGCATCTCGGGGTGTGCGGCAATGAAACCGGCGATGGCGGCAGGGTCATCTTCCTGGCCGTTGCGGATCCTCAGCCAGTCCAGCACCGGCACCAGGCGCCGGTCCTGCACCGGGCCGAGCAGCAGGGGGACTCCCTCCCAGGCATGTCGTGCCCCCGCCGCGAAGGCCGCGCGGTAGGCGCGCAGATCGGCCGCCGACAGTTCCCCGGTCGCGCGCAGTTCGCCGCGGAAGGGATTGGGATTCGGCAAGGGCGGCCTGTCCGCCGCGACCGAGGCGGTGGTCCCGACCAGCATGGCACCGAGCAATAACGAGCGGCCAACGCGCAGCGGCGTCACCGAAAGACGTACCCCGATCGGCACGAACTGCTTCATTGTTCGAATCATGCGCTACAATAGCGTGGCGGCGCTGGCAGCGTGTTCACATTATGTTTGTCCCACTGTTGCCAGCAGAAACCTAAATGCACTAGAAGTGCGCGGCCCGGAGAAGGCCGGGCGACAATTTCATCGGGAGCGAAAGATATGGACATCAAGGGGTCGATGCCGGCACTGATCACGCCGTTCACGAACGGCGCCGTCGATGAAAAAGCCTTTCGCGCCCACTGCGAATGGCAGATTGAGCAAGGCAGCCACGGCCTGGTGCCGACGGGTACGACCGGCGAGTCGCCGACGCTGAGCCACGCGGAACATCGCCGCGGTGTCGCACTGTGCATCGAGACGGCGGCAGGTCGCGTGCCGGTGATTGCCGGTACCGGATCGAACAACACCAGCGAGGCCGTGGCGTTGACGCAGCACGCGAAGGACGCGGGTGCCGATGCGGCGCTGGTGGTCACGCCCTATTACAACAAGCCGAGCCAGGAAGGCATGTACCAGCACTTTGCCGCCGTCGCGGCGGTTGGCCTGCCGGTATTCATCTACAACATTCCGCCCCGGTCGATCATCGACATGACGCCGGAGACCATGGGTCGACTGGCCGAGTTGCCGGAGATCGTCGGGGTCAAGGATGCAACGGCGAAGCTGGACCGCGTGTCGATGCAGCGCATCACCTGCGGCACCGACTTCATCCAGCTTTCGGGTGAGGACGGCACCGCCCTGGCGCACATGGCACATGGTGGCCGGGGCTGCATCTCCGTCACCGCGAACGTGGCACCGAAGCTTTGCGCCCAGTTCCAGGAAGCCTGCCTGGCAGGTGACTATGCCAGGGCGCTGGAGTTGCAGGACCGCCTGATGCCGCTGCACGTGGCGCTTTTCCTGGAACCGAGCCCGGCACCGGTCAAGTATGCCGTGTCCCGGCTGCGCGATATCTCGGCGGAGGCGCGTCTGCCTGTCGTCCCCGTTACCCAGGAAACCCGTGACCGGGTGGACGCAGCACTCCGTCATGCGGGTCTGCTGAACTGACCAGGAGCGTCATCTGACGTGGCAAAGACCGCTGAACAGGGCAAGACCGTCGCGGAGAACCGGAAGGCGCGATACAGCTATTTCATCGAGGACACGATGGAAGCCGGCATCGTGCTGACCGGAACCGAGGTGAAGGCGCTGCGCCAGGGGCGGGCGAACATCGCTGAATCCTATGCCTCGCCCGAAGGTGACGAACTCTGGCTGATCAACGCCCATATCCCGGAATACAAGTCCGGCAACCGCAACAATCATGAGCCGACGCGCCGCCGCAAGCTGTTGCTGAAGCGTCGGGAGATCGACCGGCTGGCGAGCGCGCGACAGAAAGAAGGCATGACCCTGGTGCCGTTGAAACTCTATTTCAACGAGCGCGGGCTGGCGAAACTGTCCGTCGGCCTGGCCAAGGGCAAGAAGCTGCACGACAAGCGGGCGACGGAAAAGAACCGCGACTGGCAGCGCCAGAAGCAGCGCCTGTTGCGCGAGAAGTAGGCCGCACAGGCGGCAGGATGTTCCCTGCCGCACCGGCCTCATCGGCGCGTTGACCTGACAGGACCGACACGTGGCTTTCCGGACCGGCGATCGGTCCGCCACGACCGTCGCGGGGTCAGTTGCCGAACCAGAGCAGAATGCCCGATACGCTGAACATCGCGATGCCGGTGGTGACCAGCACGATGGTCGACGCGCGGGCACTGGCGATATTGTACTGGGTCGCGAGCACGAAGATGTTGGCACCGGTCGGCAGTCCCGCGATCAGGACGATCAGCGCCACGGTGGCGGTGGGCAGTTCGAGGACATGCGCCCCCATGACGTAGGCAATGACGGGCATCAGGGCCAGTTTCAGCAGTGCCGCCCAGGCGACCTCCGCCTTTCCTTCGGCGATCGGGCGCCCGTAGAGGGAGCCGCCGAGCGCGAACAGGGCGCAGGGGCCGGCGGCCCCGCCAAGCAGGCTGCCGAAGCGATCCAGCGGCTCCGGTATCGGAATGCGGATGATGCCGATGACAACCCCCAGCAACATGGCGATCATGAACGGATTGCGCAGGAAGCCGCGCAGGACCTGTGCCACCAGGCGGGTGAAGGAGATGCGCCCGGGGGCCGCGGCCTCCAGGAACACCATTGTCAGCGAGATCACGATCAGGTTGTCGGCGACCACGATCATCCCCGCCGGTGGGCCGGCGGAGGGGCCGAGGGAGGAAATCGCCAGCGGAATGCCCAGGTAGACGATATTGCCGAATGACGACGCGCCGGCGATCACCGCGCGTTCCTGCATGCTGTTGCGGAACAGCAGGGCGCAGCCGGCCAGGGCAACGAAGAAGACCGTCACCGAGGAACCGGAGTAGGCAACGATCAGCCGCCAGTCGAACAGGTCGAGGATCGGTGCCCGCGCCATGGTGAAGAACAGCATCACGGGCAGCGCGAAGAAATAGACGAAGGTATTGAGGCCACCCAGGGCGGCATCGCTCATCAGGCGGAACCGCATCGCGCCATAGCCGACGATGACCATGGCAAACAGCGGCAGCACTGCATTGACGACAGAGGTCATGCGGTTTCGTCGATCAGCAGGCGCTCGGCGATGGCGCGGTATTCGGGTGTCAGTCGCGCGCCCGCACCACTGCGACGGTCGAAGAAGGCAATGACGTAGTCGACCACGGCCACATCGCGCCCGCTGGCCACGTCCCGTACCAGGTGCCTGAACCTGCAGGACCTTTCTCCCATGCCCAGAACACCCGTGTGGGCAGATAGCAGGTCGCCGGCGGCAGGCACGTAGATCTGTTCCACCTGCAGCGCCGTGACCCCGGCACCGATGCCTTCGTCCGACAGTCTGTCGCGGGTCATTCCGGTCACGTTCTGCACCGCCCAGATGCCGCGCGTGGCGACATCGAACAGGGCGCGGGTCGTCATCCGGTCGGAACCGTCCGCATCCCGTCCCTCGACGGTTCCCAGCCAGCTCTGCTGCATCGCCGGGGTCAGTTTCGGCGGGCCGGGCGGGCGCGGGATGGGTCTGAGCGCGGGGGTTTCAGGTGGGGCGGCGGATGTTGCCGTTTCCAGGGGCAAGGCCTCGCCGAAGTCGCCGCTGGCCAGGTCGATCCGGTCGATCGTGGTCTCGAAGCGGATGGCCACCATGTCATCGGGGCTGCGCATCAGGGCGCCACGCAGGATCGCCTGCCCATCGCTGGCCAGGTCGGGTGCCGCGGTGATGTGGCCGGCATCGCCCGGGGCCAGCTCATGGCGGAAATCCACCCACATGCGCCGGGCGCCGAAACCGGTTCCCGCCCTGCGCGCCGCCACGGGGTCGATGCCGGACTGCAGCACGAAGGCCTGGCGCGCGTCGTCGATCGCCTCCGCCGTATGCTGGATGTTGATATGCCCGGCCAGCCCCATATGCCACTGGTTGAAGGTGCCGCGCCACAGCGCCTGGCCTGCCCGTGCGTCCGGTGCGCTCATGCCGCCACCTCCTCGGTCGTGCAGATGAACCGGCTGGCGCTTTCGATGATGTCTTCCGGCAGGTCTGTCCGTCGCCGCAGCGCCAGGTCGATCGGCACCCCGATCGACCGGGCCGTCAGGGCAAGTTTCTCGTCGTTCAGCCGGGTAAGCCGATGCGCGGTGATGACCTGCGTGGCGGTGAAGGTCAGGAACCCGGTCTCGACCCGGTAAAGGTCGCCCGCCCTCAGCTCCCGCCGGTAGTCCAGTTCCATCCGCGTTGCCGCGATGCCGATCCTGCGTTCGATGATCGCCTGCCGGTGCAGCCCGATCAGCGACATCATGTGGAAATAGCCATCGGCAAGGGCCGCGTCATAGAACTGGATGTTCATGTGCCCGAAATGATCGCACTGGTCTGCGCGCACCACGCTGCGCACGGTCTCGGTCATGCCGCTCATGCTTCCTCCCCAACGGATTGCCTCCGGGCACGGTCCCGTCCGGCCCTCTCCCCGGCGCCAATCCTTTCAGACCGGGTGTCGCTGTCCAGTGCGAATGCGCCCCGTCAGTCATGTGTCCGGGCAGGCGGCAGGCGCGACGTGCCGGTCAGACCGGCAGACGCAACTCCACCCGCAGCCCGCCAGCCTCCGAATCGCCAAGCCGTATCTCGCCACCATGCCGCCGCACCACGTCGCGGGCGATGGTCAGGCCCAGCCCGGCACCGCCGGTGTCCGGCCCGCGGGCGTCATCCATCCGCTTGAAGGGGCGGAACATCTCCGACCGCCGGTTGGCCGGGATGCCGGGGCCGTCATCGTCGATCTGGATGTAGACCTGGTTGGCCCGGCGTTCTGCCAGGATCGAGATCCGGTCGGCGTGACGGCGGCTGTTCTCGACCAGGTTGGTCAGGCCGCGTTTCAGGCCGTTGGGCCGACCGATCATGTTCAGGTCGCCCTGGATGTCCACGTCGACCTTGGCCCCCTGGCGGCGTGCATCGTCGGCGACCGCCGTGATCACGCGGCCCAGTTCCATGGGTTCCGCCGGTTCCTGGTCCTGTCCCCGCGCGTAGGCCAGGTAGCCGTCGACCATGCGCTGCATGTCGTTGACGTCGCTGCGCAGGTCCTCGATCTGCGGGTCCTCGCCCAGCATGGCCAGTTGCAGCTTCATGCGCGTCAACGGCGCGCGAAGGTCGTGGCTGACCCCGGCCAGCATCTCGCTGCGCTGTTCGATCTGCCGGGTCATGCGGTTCTTCATCTCCAGCAGGTTGCGCGCGGCCTGCCGTACCTCCAGCGCGCCGCTGGGGCGAAAGTCCGGTGCTTCCTGTCCCTTGCCGTAGCGTTCGGCGGCCGATGCCAGCCAGCGGATCGGGCGCACCTGGTTGCGCAGGAACAGCACGGCGATGAACAGGACGATCAGCGACGTCGCGATCATCGACAGGATCAGGATGTTGATCGTCAGGGAATACAGCCGCTCGTCGCGGGTCGATATCTGCAGCACGCCGTCCGGCAACTGGATCATGACGCCAAGCCGACGGGCCTCCGTGCTGGTATCGATCATGAACGGGCGGTTGATGCCACGGGCGATGAACTGGGCAAACATCCGGTCCTTCAGCGAGAAGTCGGCCGGATCGACGTCGTTGGACAGGATCGGCTCGCTCAACCGCGCCCCCTCGACGAACCGCACCCGCAGTTGCAGCCGGTTCTGCGCCGCCTCGATCAGCCAGGCATGCTCGACCCGGTCTTCCGGCGTGCTCATGCTGTCGAGGATCAGCGTGATCTCCCCCACCACGCCCGAGGCCATGTGCGCCGAGACGGATTTCCAGTGCCGTTCGTAGAAGAACCAGGCGACCATGGCCTGCACCAGCACCAGCGGCACGATGATGATCAGCAGCGCGCGCGGGAAGAGCCGCTTGGGCATCCAGTGCCGGATGCCGGATACCAGGGGCAGGCTGATCCTCATGACACCCGGCCCCTATCCGTGACAGGCCGGGTCATTCGTCCGCCGCCGTGGCCCAGAGGACATAGCCTTCGCCGCGCACCGTCTGCAGGTGTTCCGGCTGGCGCGGATCGTTCTCCAGCTTCCGGCGCAGGCGCGTGACCTGGACATCGATGGCCCGCCCGGACGGATCGGCGGTGTCACCGGCCAGCGCGTCGCGGCTGACGGTTTCACCGGGCCGCGCGGTCAGGGTCTGCAACAGTTGCGCCTCTCCGCTTGTCAGGCGGACAAGTGTCGAGTTGCAGGTCAGGCGGTTGGTGTTGCGGTCGAAGCGGAATTCCCCGAACGTCAGGATGCCGGAGGTGCGCTGGCGGGCACCGCGCCGCAGGATGGAGCGGATGCGGAGCAGCAGTTCCTTCGGCTCGAAGGGTTTCGTCAGGTAGTCATCGACGCCGGTTTCCAGTCCCGAGATCCGGTCGTCGGCATCACCGAGCGCCGTCAGCATCAGGATCGGTACCTGTCGCCCCGAACCGAGCAGGCGGGTGGCGAACTGCCGGCCGTCCTCTCCCGGCAGCATGACGTCCAGGATGATCAGGTCGAAATCGATCCCGCCCAGCAGCCGTTCCGCTTCCGCCGTGTCCGCCGCCTCGCTGATCCGGAAACCGTCTTCGCCGAGGAACCGGCGCCACAGGCTGCGCAGGCGGCTTTAGTCATCGACGAACAGGATGTGGGGAGATTCAGACATCGCCGCGCACCGTCATTTCCGGATCATGGCGAGAACGGCGTCACGGCTGTCGGCATTGATCAGTTCCGAGAGCACCCGCCGATAGCCGTCCACGGCCTCCGGCCCGGCGCGCTGGAATGCCCGCGTGACACGGTCCTGCTGCGGCCGGGAGCAGGCAGCCTCCAGCTGCTTGCCGGAATCGGTCAGGGTCAGGTGGCGCAACCGTCGGTCCCGTTCGCCCGGTGTCTGGGCGATGTAGCCGTCGCGCACCATTGCACCCAGGACCCGCGCGAGCGATTGTTTCGTGATATTCAGGATTTTCAGCAGATCCTGTACTGTAATATCTGGATTACGCCCGACGAAGTGCAGTACCCGGTGGTGGGCACGGCCATAGCCCACCGAAGAAAGCACCTGGTCGGGATCAGACGTGGAGTCCCTGTAAGCAAAGAACAATGTCTCGATCGCTTGCCGCAAGTCCTGGCCATCCGGCACCGTTTCGCCGTCGAACCAGGGCGCCCAGTCCGCCGTGGCGGGATCCGTGGCGGCCTTCTTGCGGGAGGTCGATTTAGATACGTCAACCATGTTGACTTAGTTTCCTCACAATGTTACTCACAATACGCGTTAGGCGACAGATATGTATAAACGAGGCAGAAAATGAGCAACTTCGCTGACCAGGACGGTCTTATCTGGTACAATGGTGACATGGTCCAGTGGCGGGATGCAGATGTACATGTGCTGACGCATGGTCTGCATTATGCCAGTTCCGTGTTTGAAGGCGAGCGCGTCTATGGCGGCGAGATTTTCAAGCTGACCGAGCATTCCGAACGGCTGGCCAATTCGGCCCGGCTGCTGGACTTCGAAATCCCCTATTCGGTTGCCGAGATCGATGCGGCCTGCCGCAGGGTCGTGGCCGAGAACAACATCGTCGATGGCTATATCCGCCCGATCGCGTGGCGTGGCAGCGAGATGATGGGCGTTTCGGCGCAGGCCAACCGGATCAACATGGCCGTGGCTGTCTGGGAATGGCCGAGCTATTTCTCGCCGGAAGAACGCCTGCAGGGCATTCGCCTGCAGATTTCCAAGTGGCGCCGCCCCGACCCGGCGACCGCGCCGGTGAATTCCAAGGCGGCCGGCCTGTACATGATCTGCACCCTGTCGAAGCATGCGGCCGAGAAGGAAGGCTATGCCGACGCCATGATGCTGGACTGGCGCGGCCAGGTGGCAGAGGCGACGGGCGCGAATATCTTCTTCACGCGCAACGGCAAGATCTATACACCGACGCCGGACTGTTTCCTTGACGGCATCACGCGGCGCACGGTCATCGGCCTGGCGAAGGCGCGGGGACTGGAAGTGATCGAGCGTCGCATCATGCCGGAGGAGATGGCCGACTTCGAGGAATGCTTCCTCACCGGAACCGCGGCGGAAGTGACGCCGGTGCGGGAGATCGGACCGTATACCTTCCAGCCGGGCAGCATCTGCGAGGCGCTGATCGGCGATTACGACGCCATCGTGCGGCGCAAGAACAGCAAGGAAGCAGCGTGAAACCAGAACGCCCCAAGGGTGGTCGTCGGTCGGGCGGTGGTGACAGCAGTCGCCGCCGCGCCGGCGTGTCCGGCTCCAATCGTCGTCCGGGGGAGATCACGGTCCCGGCAGAGGCGCTGAAGATCTGGGAGGACCGGGGCCTGACGCAGTTCAAGGTGGCCGAGGTTCCGCTGGAGGAAACGGGCGACAACACGCGCCTGGAACAGGAAGCCCGCGACCGCGCCCGCAGCATCCAGGGGCAGATCGTCTACAACTACCTGCTGAACCGCAAGGGCAGCACGGCCTGGTGGCAGGAATGGGGTGGCTTCGACCTCGAATCGGAGATCCTGCGAGAGGCGGTCCTGTCGATCCCGGCCATCAAGGCACGCATTGATTCCTTCGACCGGAAGGACAATGAATGGGGTCTGGATACCGTCGAGGACTACCGCGATATCCTGCTGCAGGCACACCACGGGGAGGTTTCCGAGGCCGACATCCGCCGTGGCCTGATGCGCTGGCTCAGCCGCCTGTCGCCGGATGCCCGTCGCCTGTTCGCCCGCGACATCAAGGTCTGGCTGAAAGGCCCGGCCCCGCGTCGCGAGGACTGACAACAAGTCATCACGACACCTGCACGGCTGCCCGAAGGCAGGCATTCGGCGCCGATCGATCCCTGTCCATCATTGACGAATCGCAGGTACCCCCCTGGCACGACCGCGCCCGATGGCCCGATCTGCTCCGGACACACAAAAACGCCCGGTGGCGAAACCACCGGGTCGTCCTGTGCGATCGCAAACCCGTCAGGGAGTGATCAGAGCCCGTCGCGCTGAGCGCGCTTGCGAGCAAGCTTGCGGGCGCGGCGCACCGCCTCCGCCTTCTCGCGCGCACGTCGCTGGGACGGCTTCTCGTAATAGTTACGAAGTTTCATTTCGCGGAAGATGCCTTCGCGCTGCATCTTCTTCTTCAGGACCTTAAGGGCCTGGTCCACGTTGTTGTCGCGTACGCTGACTTCCAAGGCGTTCCTCTTTCGTCTTCAGCAATGGCCTGCCCACCAGGGGTGTCCCCGTCATCGGGGCGGCCAGAGAAATAGATTTCCATCCGGCGAACTCTCATCCGCCAGCCGCGCGGTCTATACCACGCTGTTTCAGGGTCGCCAAGCCCCGACAACCGATTATGGCGACCGGGGTCCGGTTTGGCGCCGGACCGGTGCAGGGTCGTGCACCGTCCGGCCCTATTTCAGCACTTCCTCCGCGATGAGCATCTTGCGGTCCTCCGTCGGCCCGGCACCGATCTCCGGCAACTTGGTATGGCGATAGAGGCGGTTGATCTCGCTTTCCCAGATATAGCCGATGCCGCCATGCACCTGCACGGCGAGGTCGAGCACCCGGTTCATCATGTTGGCGGAGAACATGACCGATGCCGCGCTCAGCTTGTGCACGTCGCCGCGCCCGCCTTCGCCTTCCACCAGGTCGTTCACCGCCGCCAGGCCGCGATAGGTGAACAGGCGAATGGCCTCCACCATCGTGTACATGTCGGCGATATGGGACTGCACCATCTGGAAGCTGGCGATGGGCTTGCCGAACTGCTTGCGCTCCCGCGCGTATTCCACCGAAAGCTCCAGCGCGCGTTCGCTGATGCCGAGGCAGATGGGGGAGATCATGGCCCGTTCCAGGTCCAGTCCCGACATGACGACGACATGGCCCCGGTTCTCCTCCCCCACCAGGTTGGCGGCGGGAACGCGGCAGTCATCGAAGACCAGTTCACCGGTCTGGCTGCCGCGGAAGCCCATCTTGTTCAGCTTCTGCGCGACCTGGAAGCCGGGAAAGTCCTTCTCCACCACGAAGGCGGAAATGCCCTTTGCGCCCCGGTCACGATCGGTCTTGGCATAGACCAGCAGCACGTCGGCGATCGGGCCATTGGTGATGTAGAGCTTCCGGCCGTTCAGGATGTAGTCGTCGCCGTCGCGCTTCGCGGTGGTGGCCATGGACCCCAGCGCGTCGGACCCCGCGCCCGGCTCCGTCAGGCCCAGCGCGCCGATCAGGCTGCCGTTCACCAGTCCGGGCACGAAACGCCTGCGAATGTCCTCATTGGCATTGCGCAGGATGTTGTTCATGCAGAGATTGTCATGCGCCACCCAGGCGAGGCCGAGGGCAGGATTCCAGCGGCTGAAGGCCTGCAGCACCAGCCCGGATCCGAACACGTCCATGCCTGCTCCGCCGAATTCCTCCGGTGCCGTGACGCCCAGGTACCCCATCTTTCCCAGGTCGCGGAATTCCGCGTCGGGCCACCATTCCTCGTCATCCATCCGCTGCGCCAGCGGTGCCAGCTGCTCCCGCCCGTAGCGGTCGGCGGTATCCAGCACCTCGACCTGTTCCGCGCTCAGGTCGAACGATGGCGTTGCCACCCTGTTGCTACCCGTTTCCATCACTATCCTCCCCGACAGTGTTTCCTGTTTCAATTGACCCGGCCCCTGTCACCGACAGGTAGATGCCGCAGTCCACGTGTCCGAAGCCCGATTGCAGCAGCTTCGGAATCTGCATGTCCCGTTCCGCCGTTTCCGGGTTCACGTTCGTCGCGCCGCAGCGGTCGATGCGTGACAGGCCCTGCATCCTTGCCTGTCCCACCCGGACCGATTTCCCCACCAGGTCGAATTCGGCCCATGGCGGCATGTCGTCGATGTAGATGTTGGCCCGGAACCGCATCGGATCGACGGGCCTGCGCGCCACGCGCTCCAGGTCCCGGACCGTCGCCAGGTTGATCAGGGACAGCACCGGCAGGCCGCAATCGCTCAGTTCCGCGCCTGCCGTGCCCACGATCCTCGGGTTGCCGTTGATCTCCGCCTTGCCCCAGGCGGAAAGGAACTGCTCGATCAGGCTGCGCCCGATGGGCAGCGACAGGTTGCCCCATGCCACCTGTCGCCCGTCCCGCATCAGGGTCAGGGTCTCGTCCTCTTCCGCGAAGACCGCCTGCAGCGTCGCCAGCCGTTCATGCTGCATCAGTTGCAGGTAGCTGGTCTTGGGCAGGTGCTTCGGCGCGGCCTCGTCGAAACCGGTCGATCCATGCGCCACGGCCCATCGGCGGTCGAACGGGATACCGTGCCCCGCTGCCAGGTCGACGCGGTCCAGGTCCTGCGCTGAAAGCCCCTTCACGGGATAGCGGCAAATTCTTGTTACATGTGCCATCCGGCGAGAGTGTCCCGCCACGGGTCGGGGATCAAGGGGCGGTCTTGAGCAGCCCTGCATTGCCGGCCCCCGTTGTTGCGCCCGAACCCGTCGCGGGGGTGATATTTCCACGCCATCTGTCTTGCGGAAGCGTTGCCGAATAACAACATGTGTGGTGTCGGGCAGCCCATAGATCGGGGGTTCGGCATTTGAACCGCGCGGCGACGCGCAGATGACAGGCAACCTTTGATGAGACGCCGACGACGGGCCCGTACGGGGCGTGGGGTGCGGGCCTGCGGAGGCGGGACACATTGGTGGCGGACAATATACACAA
>CAJYBQ010000039.1 GCA_913064755.1 uncultured Alphaproteobacteria bacterium | reverse complement strand
CCCGTAGAGCACGGCATTGCGCGCGGTCGCACCGGGCCGTGTCGGCTGCCCCGTCCACATGACATGACTGACACCTCGGATCGCCGGGTCCAGCGGATGCACCACCTGCAGGTGTTGGTTGATCGCGTCGCGCAGGGCGTTGCCTTGTGCCACCAGCCAGTCGACGGGGTGATCGGCCATGTCGCGGAATGCGGCCTGTGGCTCCACGATCGCGTAGAAATTACCCCCGTAGGCAATATCGACGGTGACAGTTCCCAGCCCCGGCACGTCGACGGCCACATCCTTCCGGTGCAGGTATGACGGCACGTTGGTGATGCGGACCTGCTGCACCCGGCCCTCGGCCATCTCGTATTCGGCGACCACGCGCCCGGCCGGGGTATCGAGCGCCAGGGTCCCGGGGGTCCGCGGCTGCACCAGGTGTCGTTCCAGCGCCACCGTGACGGTTCCGATGGTGCCGTGACCGCACATGGGCAGGCAGCCGGATACCTCGATGAACAGCAGGCCGATGTCACAATCGTCGCGCGTGGAGGGCATCAGGATCGACCCGGACATGGCGTCATGCCCGCGTGGTTCGAACATCAGGCCGGTACGGATCCAGTCATGCCGGGCAAGGAAGTCGGCCCGCCGCGCCATCATGCTGTCACCGCGCAGCGCCGGCGCGCCGCCCGCAACCACCCGCACGGGGTTGCCGCAGGTATGGGCATCGACGCAGAAGAAAGTGCCCTCGCCCATTTCGGTCATCTCGCCACCTCCCCGTCCGCACCGCGGATCGCCCGCCGCCATTGCCAGTCGGGCCTCGTCATCCCTATTCTGGCGGTTCCGCGAATGACCGCAATGGGCCATGCAGAATGAGTTCCTCCGCTGATGATCGTGCGCTGCTGGCGCGGCTGTTCCATGCCGCCGTCGCGCGCGTTCACCCGTCCCGCTGCGTTGCCGGCAACCTGCCGGAACCGCCCGTCGGGCGCACGGTGGTGGTCGGCGCCGGCAAGGCGGCAGCAGCCATGGCAGCGGCATTCGAACAGGCCTGGACCCAGACACACGGCGGGGCACACGACCTCACCGGACTGGTCATCACACGCTATGGCCATGCCCTGCCGACGGACCGGATCGAAGTGGTGGAAGCGTCACACCCCGTTCCCGACGAAAGCGGGATTCTGGCAACACGGCGTATCCTGCAGATGGTCCGCCCGCTGGGTCCCGATGACCTGGTCGTCTGCCTGTTGTCGGGTGGCGCGTCGGCCCTGCTGACCGCCCCGGCTGACGGGCTGACCCTGGCCGACAAGCAGGCGGTGACCCAGGCACTGCTGCGGTCCGGTGCGCCGATCCAGCACATGAACGCCGTCCGCAAGCACCTGTCCGGCGTCAAGGGCGGGGCGCTGGCGCGGGCCGTGGCCCCCGCGCGGCTGGTCACCCTGGCGATTTCCGATGTCGTCGGCGACGATCCATCGGTCATCGGCTCCGGCCCCACGGTGGCGGACCCGTCGCGGGCAACCGATGCGCTGCGGCTGCTGGATCATTACGGCATCGATGCGCCCGACGCGGTACTGTCACACCTGCGGGCCAGGACGGAAACCAGCGAACCCGCCCTGCCGGCGAACGAGTATCACCTGGTGGCCCGGCCCAGGGACGCGCTGGACGCGGCAGCCGCAATGGCACTGGCTGAAGGCCTGGACCCCATCATGCTGGGTGACGGGCTGGAGGGGGAGGCCCGCGATGTCGCCTGTGCCCACGGCGACCTCGCACGACGCATGCTGGGTCGCGACCGGCCAAGCATCCTGCTGTCGGGCGGGGAGTTGACGGTTACGGTCCGGGGCAACGGGCAAGGCGGGCCCAACCAGGAATACGCGCTTGCCCTGGCGCTGGTTCTGGATGGCTGCAGGGGCATTACCGCGCTGGCCGCCGACACGGACGGGGTGGACGGCAGCGGCGACGCGGCAGGGGCTTTCGTCAGCACGGATTCCGCCCTCTGGACCCGCGATCACGCAACCGACCCGGCCACCGCACTGGCCACCAACAACACCGGACCTGCCCTGGATGCGTTGGGCGATCTCTTCCGACCCGGCCCGACGAATACCAATGTGAACGACTTCCGTGCCATCATCGTCCGACCACCTGAGGAGCCATATCTTGCACCGTAAACGTCAGACGAAGATCCTTGCCACCCTCGGCCCGTCCAGTTCCACCGCCCATCGCATCGCGGAACTGTTCGACGCGGGGGTGGACGTGTTCCGTCTCAACTTCAGCCATGGCACCCATGCCGAACACCGCCATCGCCACCTCATCGTCCGCAGCCTGGAGGCGGCGCGGGGGCGACCCATCGGCTTGCTCGCCGACCTGCAGGGTCCGAAATTCCGCATCGGCACCTTCGCCAACGGATCCGTCGAACTGAAGACCGGCGCCACCTTCGGGCTGGACCTGCGCGATGCGCCGGGCACGGAAAAGCGTGCGCAACTGCCTCACCCGGAGATCTTCAAGGCCCTGCAGCCGGGCGCGAACCTGCTGCTGGACGATGGCCGCGTGCGGCTGCGGGTGACGGATTGCGGCCGCAGCAGTGCGAAGACGGAGGTGATCACCGGCGGCAGGCTGAGCGACCGCAAGGGGCTGAACCTGCCCGATGTCGTGCTGCCGCTCGCGGCCCTGTCGGACAAGGATCGCAAGGACCTGGAATTTGCCGCCACCCTGGGCGTCGACTGGATCGCCCTGTCGTTCGTGCAGCAGGCCGACGACGTGGCCGAGGCACGCAAGCTGGTCGCCGGGCGCGCCGCGATCATGGCGAAGATCGAGAAGCCGGCAGCGGTCGATCACATCGATGACATCCTGGACCTGTCCGACGGCATCATGGTCGCGCGCGGCGACCTGGGCGTCGAAACCCCGGTCGAGGAAGTCCCCGCGACCCAGAAGATGCTGATTCGCAGGGCACGCAGGCAGGGCAAGACCGTCGTCGTGGCGACGCAGATGCTCGAATCCATGGTGACGAGCCCCTTCCCCACCCGCGCCGAGGTCTCCGACGTCGCGACCGCGGTCTATGACGGGGCCGACGCGGTGATGCTGTCGGCGGAAACGGCATCCGGCGATCACCCGATCCTATCGGTCGAGACCATGAACAGGGTGATCGAGAGTGTCGAGCGTGACGATCACTACCGCAGCATCCTGGAGGCCGATCACGCGATTCCCGAACCGACCGCATCCGACGCGATCACGGCCGCCGCCCGCCAGGTGGCAGAAACCATCAACGCCGCGGCCATCGTGACCTACACCACGTCCGGGTCAACCGCGCTGAGGGCGGCACGCGAACGGCCACCGACCCCGATTCTCGGCCTGACGCCGAAGGTCGAGACCGCGCGGCGCATGGCACTGGTCTGGGGCGTGCATTCTGCCGTGACAGAGGACGCGCAGAACTTTGCCGACATGGTCGACAAGGCCTGTCGCATCGCCCGGCGCGACGGTTTTGCCGAGCCGGGGCAGAGGCTGGTGATCACCGCCGGGGTGCCGTTCGGCACGCCGGGCGCAACCAACATCCTGCGGATTGCCTGGATCGGCGACGATCCGGGCTGACCCGCCTCAGTCGTCCTTGATGGCCGGCACGGCGAAATCGGTGATGACCTTCACCGGAATGCGCCAGGCAGCCGGGTCGTTGTAGTTGCCGGCCAGCACGACAACGGTCAGACCGCTCTCGAAGCCGATGGACAGGCGTTGCCCGCCATTGCCGAAGGCACCGACGCCAAGCGGCGGATCGCCTGCCGGATGCAGCCACCAGAAAAAGCCGTAGCGCAGGCCGCCCTGCAGGTCGGCGCGCGGCTTGAACGCCGCCGACAACCAGTCTTCCGGCACCACCTGCTTGCCCGCGAAACGGCCCCGATCCTGGATCATCAGGCCGATCTTCGCCAGGTCATGGATGTTCATGCGCAGGCCAGACGCCGCCGACGGCTCCCCGTCAGCCCCCTTGACCCATTCGAAATCGGTGATGCCCAGCGGCGCGAACAGCCTTTCGCGCGCATAGGCGTCGATGGGCCTGCCCGTGCCCTGCGCGATCAGGCGGGCAATCAGTGCCGTCGCGCCGCCGCTGTAGTTCCACTGGCTGCCGGGTTCCGCAACGATCGGGCGATCAAGTATGAAGCGATACCGGTCCGCTGCCATTTCCATGGCGATCTCGCTGTTGCGCGGGTCGGTATAGGGCAGATTCTCGTTCCACTCGGTTCCCATCTTCATGGAAAGGGCATGACGGACCAGGATCCTTCGCCGCGCCGGGTCCTCCGCCAGGTCGGCGTATGCCGGGAAATGATCCAGCAAGACATCATCGACAGGCGGCACCAGCCCCTCCGACAGGGCGATGCCGTAGATCAGGGACACGATGCTCTTGGTGACCGACCGCAGGTCGTGCAAGGTCTCCGGCCCATGCTGGCGAACGCCGAGCGGTGCGCCCCAGCGCTGGTCATTCCCCGGGAAATGCACCTCCGCCAGGGTCCGCCCCCTGTGAATGATCAAGGCGCTGTGCAGTCCCGGCAGCTCACCATCGGCGAATGCCCGCCGCAGCTTCTCGGCCAGCGCAGGCTCTCCAGCCATGCCCTGACCCGGTACCAGGGCGATCAGCATCGCCAGACACAGCCCCAGAGACAGACCCCGTGACAGGCCCAGGGCCAGGCCGATTTCGCGCAACCGGTTGTTCATCGTCGATCCCTCCCGCAAGCTGTCCGGCCGACAGCAACTGGTACCATACGACGATAGTACAGGAATCATGCATGACCGCCCCTGCCCTGCGCCTCGGCCTGATCGGCGACAACATAGCGGCCTCCAGCGCGCCGGCGCTGCACCGGCTGGCGGGCAGGCTGTGCGGTCGGGAGGTCAGCTACGAACGGCTGGTACCCGCCGAACTGGGCCTGGATTTCGACGGGACATTCGACCACGCCCGGGACAATGGCTTCGACGGGCTGAACATCACCTACCCCTACAAGGAACGGGTGACGGAACGGGTCGTGATCGATGACCCTGCCGTCCGTGCCCTGGGCGCGGTGAACACGGTACTGTTCGGCGCATCCGGACCATGGGGACACAATACGGATCATTCCGGCTTCATCGCTGCCTGCCGGTCGGCCCTGGGCAGTGGCGGCAATCCCGGATGCATCTGCCAGATCGGCGCGGGGGGTGTGGGCCGGGCCGTTGCCTTCGGGCTGCTGTCCCTTGGCGTCACGCAATTCCGGATTGTCGAAAGGGACAGGCCACGGGCGGAGGCACTGGCCCGCGCGCTGTCGGCGGCACGTCCGGGCACCGCCATCACCCTGAGCGACGACAGCGCCACCGCGGCCATCGGCGCGGAAGGGCTGATCAACTGCACGCCGGTCGGCATGGTCGGTCACGCCGGCACGCCGCTGCCGAGGTCAGCCATGACAGGCGCAAGCTGGGCGTTCGACGCGGTCTATACGCCGGTGGAGACGGAATTCCTGCACGATGCTGCCGAGATGGGCCTGCGGACGATCAGCGGGTACGAACTGTTCATCCACCAGGGACTGCATGCCTGGAAACTGTTTGCCGGTATGGAGGTCGACGAGCAGGCGATACGTGCCGGACTGGCGATCAGTCGGCCATGACCATGCGGTTGCGACCAGCGCCCTTGGCCTCGTAGAGGGCCATGTCGGCGCGCTTCATCAGCGACGCCGCGTCCTCGCCGTCCTTCAGTGTCGCACCGCCGAGTGAACAGGTCACCGGAATGGCACCGACGTCCTCACCGGTCTCGAAGGGTTCGGTTTCCATCGCCCAGCGCAGCCGTTCACCGACCTTTTCGGCCAGCGCGCGGTCGGCTTCCGGCATCATCACCACGAACTCCTCGCCGCCGTAGCGGGCGCAGAGGTCGAAATCCCGCACGCTGTGCTGAATGCGCTTCGAGAACTGCTGCAGGATCCGGTCACCGGCCGCGTGACCGTGGGCATCGTTGACCGCCTTGAAGTGATCGATATCGAGCAGGATGAACGACAACGGCTTGCCCGCCGTGCGGTTGCGCTGCATGGCCATTTCCAGGTGCTGATCCAGGTAGCGACGGTTGTAGAGGCCGGTCAGCGGATCTGTCATGGCCATGGTGATGGATGCTTCGACGCTTTCGCGCAGCTGGTCCTGAAAACGCTTGCGGCGCACCTGTGTCTTGGCGCGCGCGGTCAGTTCGTTGCCGTCGATCGGGCGCAGCAGATAGTCGGTGACCCCGAGTTCCAGCCCCTTGGCGATGCGTTCGTTGTCGCTTTCCTCCCCGATCATCAGGATCGGCACCTGGCGGGTGGCGGCATCATTGCGGATGCGCGACGTCAGGCGCAGCGGATCGGTGCCCTTGTGGTCCAGCGAAAGGATGATCAGGTCGGGATCGCCCGTGCGTGCCCTGGCGATGGCGGCCTCGGGCTCGGCCTCGAACATCAGGTCGAAGCCCTCGCCCATGTGGCGTTTCACGTGGCGATTGTCGGATGCGTTGTCGTCGATCACCAGCACCGGCGCGCCCGCGACGTTCATCTCCGCTTCGGTGGAATACATGCCGAGGCGCTCACCCGTCTGGCGGCGCAGCTTCAGCTCGTCCATCGTCATCTTCAGACGCACCAGCGAGCGGACGCGCGAAAACAGCGCCATGTCGTTCACCGGCTTGGTCAGGAAATCGTCGGCCCCGGCTTCCAGTCCCTGCACCCGGTCGGATGCGTCGGACAGCGCCGTCACCATGACCACCGGAATATGGGACACGGCCGGATTGGCCTTCATGCGGCGACAGACCTCGAAGCCGTCCATGCCAGGCATCATGACATCAAGCAGCACGATGTCGGGGTTGTCACGCTCCACCACCTCGAGCGCTTCAGGGCCGTCACTTGCGGTGAAGACCTGGTAGTACTCGCTCGAAAGCTTGGCTTCGAGAATGCGGACGTTGGGGAGAACGTCGTCAACGACGAGGACGCGGGCGGACATCTGCCGTTATCCCAGGAACTGCTTGACCGTATCGATGAAGGTACCGACGGATATGGGCTTCGAGATATAGGCCTCGCATCCTCCGTCACGAATCTTTTCCTCGTCACCCTTCATGGCAAAGGCCGTGACCGCGATGACGGGGATGGAGCGCAGATCATCGTCTTCCTTGATCCACTTCGTGACCTCCAGGCCCGACACTTCGGGCAGCTGGATATCCATCAGGATCAGGTCAGGGCGATGGTCCCGCGCAAGCTTCAGCGCTTCCAGGCCGTCCTTGGTCTGCACCGTTGCATATCCATGGGCATCAAGCAGATCATGAAACAGTTTCATGTTGAGCTCGTTGTCTTCGACGATAAGGACTGTTTTCGACATGCTTTCCTCAAACGGCTTTCTGCCGCGTCATGGTCACTCTGCCCACCGGATCACGGCATGGTCATCCGGTAGACGTTTTCGGCCGGGCGCCGGGTGTTCGAAGAGGCCGCGCCTGCCCCTTCATCTGAAAGATCATGGCAGTTCCACGTAAAGCAACGGTTAATGTCGCTGGCGGAAGCCGCTAACCTTGTCAGCAGCGCCCTGCCGACAATTCTCCATTTACAGGAATATCAATCAATCATGGATCGTGACGCGGCGGAAGTGCTCGCCATCCATGCCATCGGCTTTCTTGCGGCAGACCCGGACCGGATGGAGGCCTTCCTGTCCCTCGCCGGGGTCGCACCGAGCCAGTTGCGTAGCGAACTCTCATCCCCCGAGTTCCTTGCGGGCGTGCTGGACCACCTGTTGCAGAACGAATCCCTGCTGCTCGATTTCTGCGCCGAGCAGCGCATCGACCCGGCAACACCGGCGAAAGCGCGGCGGAAGCTGCCGGGGGCGACGCTGGACCACTGATTGCGCCAGACGCCTTTCACCGGTCCCGGTAGCGGACTATCCTTCGTTGTTCACCTGACACCAGCAGAAACCACAGGAAACGGGGACGGGCCATGCAACAGCATCTTGACGCACTTCTGAAGGCTGCAACGGATCGGGGGGACGTGCCGGGCGTTGCCGCCGTGGTGACCGACGCGAACGGCGATACCTACCGGAACGCGTTCGGCGAACGGGTGATGGGCTCCGGCAGCGCCATGACCACCGACACGGTTGTCTGGATCGCGTCCATGACCAAGGCCATCACCGGGGCAGCCGCCATGCAACTGGTGGAACAGGGGAAACTGGACCTGGATGCCCCTGCCCAGGAAACCGTGGCGGAGATCGGCGCGCTGCAGGTGCTGGACGGGTTCGATGCCGACGGCCAGGCGAGGCTGCGCGCACCGAAGACCGACATCACCCTGCGCCAGTTGCTGACCCACAGCGCGGGCTGCGCCTATGACATGTGGTCCACCGACATCCGGAAGTTCCTGGAGGTCACGGGCACGCCGCCCATCATCAGTTGCATGAACGCGGCGCTGAACCTGCCGCTGCTGTTCGATCCGGGCACCGACTGGGACTACGGCACCGGCATCGACTGGGCCGGCAAGATGGTGGAGCAGGCCAGCGGCAAGACACTCGGTGCCTACATGGCCGAGAACCTGTTTGCCCCCATGGACATGAACAGCACGGCGTTCCGCATGACCGACGACATGCGGGGCCGGATGGCGAAGATCCACGCCCGCGGCGAAGACGGCCAGCTGGTACCGCAGATGGACCTGGAGATACCGCAGGAACCGGAGTTCGAGATGGGCGGCGGCGGCCTCTACGGAACGGTGGAGGATTACGCGAAATTCGTCCGCATGATTCTCAACAAGGGCCGGTCCAACGGCAACCAGGTCCTGAAGCCGGAAACCGTGGCCATGATGTCGGTCAACCAGATGGGCCCGAACAGGGTACACAAGCTGGTCGCGGCAGAGGCGGGTTTCACCAATGACGCCGAGTTCTTCCCCGGCATCGAGAAGACCTGGGGCCTGTCGTTCATGATCAACGAACAGGCGGCCCCCACGGGCCGGTCCGCCGGTTCGCTGTCGTGGGCAGGACTGGCGAATTCGTACTACTGGATCGATCCGACCAGGGGCGTCGGCGGCGTCTACGCGACACAGGTCCTGCCCTTTGCGGACGTGAAGTCACTGCCGCTGTTCCTCGACTTCGAGAAGACCGTCTACGACAACATGAACTGACCGATCCGCCCGAATCCCCGCGTCGACATGGCCCGGCAACAGCACAGGACGACCAGATGACCGAACTCGACCCCGCCATCCGGGCACAGATAGATGCCATCGACATCGTGCCGGGCCGCCCGATGGTGATCAGCGACGCCGACGAGGTGCTGTTTGCCTTCATGGACGGGCTGGTCGGATACCTGGAGGGGGCCGGGTTGAGCTTTGACTGGGCATCCTTCGGGATCACGGGCAATGTCCGCGACGCGGAGGGACGGGCGCTGGAAGGGCCGGAGGTCAGGGCCCACCTGGGCACCTTCTTCGCCAATCACACGGCCGAGCTGCAACCGGTGCCCGGCGCGGCGGATGCCCTGGCCCACCTGGCACAGCGGGCGCAGATCGTGGTGCTGAGCAACATTCCGGCAAACGGGGCGGAGGGACGCAGACAGGCCTTGCGCCGTCACGGGATGGATTATCCGCTGGTCGCCAACGAGGGGCTGAAGGGCCCCGCCGTGCGCCTGCTGCAGGAACGGGCGGGCGCGGAAGCGATCTTCATCGACGACATCCCGCACAATCATTCGTCCGTGGCGAAATCCGCCGCCCATGTCCACCGGCTGCACTTCGTCGCCGACCCGCGGCTTGCCCCCATGCTGGCGCGGGCCGAGGACGCGCATCACGGTGCCGATACCTGGCCGGAGGCGACCCCGTTCATCGAATCACGCCTGTTCGGCGTCTGACAGGACATCCCGTCATGCGGATCGGTGTTGACCTGGGCGGCACGAAGATCGAGGCAGTGGCGCTGGATCGGCAAGGCGAAATCGCCGTGCGCCACAGGCTGCCGACCCCGCAGGACGACTATGCCGCCACCCTGGACACCATCGCCGGGCTGGTGGCACGCATCGAGGCGGAGGTCGGCACGGGCTGCACCGTGGGGGTCGGCACTCCCGGTGCCCTGTCGCCCGCCACCGGGTTGATGAAGAACGCCAATTCCACCTGCCTGATCGGGCAACCGCTGGACCGCGATCTCGCGCGGGTACTGGCGCGCCCGGTGCGCATCGCCAATGACGCCGACTGCTTCGCCCTGTCCGAGGCGACGGATGGTGCCGGGCGCGGCGCGCGGTCGGTATTCGGTGTCATCCTCGGCACCGGGGTCGGTGGCGGTCTGGTCTGGCAGCGGCAGATCATCCATGGCCCCAATGCGATCGCCGGGGAATGGGGACACAATCCCCTGCCCTGGCCCCGCGATGACGAACGCCCCGGCCCGGCCTGTTACTGCGGCAAGCAGGGCTGCATCGAGGCCTTCCTGTCCGGCCCCGCGATCAGCACCGCCTACGCCAGGTCACATGGCTGCCTCCGCCCCCCCGCCGCCATCACCGATGACCTGTTCTGGCACGGCTATGCCGACCGCCTGGCGCGGGCACTGGCGCATGTCATCAATGTCTTCGACCCGGAAGTGATCGTGCTGGGCGGCGGCGTCTCCAACGTTGCACGGCTTTACGACGACGTGCCCGCCCGCCTGCCCGCCTGGGTTTTCTCGGACCATGTGGCGACGCGGCTGGCGCAGGCCGTCCATGGTGATTCGTCGGGCGTGCGCGGAGCGGCATGGCTCTGGCCCCAGAACGACGACACGGGCCGATGAGCTGGCTTTGCCGCGACTGCTTCGCGACGGCGGATGTGGCCCCCGCCGGCGGATCGTGCCGCAGTTGCGGCTCCCCGCGCGGGATCGCCCACGACGAACTCTTCGACCTCAGCCTGGCGCATGTCGACTGCGATGCGTTCTACGCGTCGGTGGAGAAGCGCGACAACCCGGGCCTGGCCGACAAGCCGCTGATCATCGGCGGCGGCACCCGTGGCGTGGTCTCCACCGCCTGCTACGTGGCACGCATGTACGGCGTGCGCTCCGCCATGCCGATGTTCAAGGCGCTGAAGGCCTGCCCCGACGCCGTTGTGCTGAAACCCGACATGAAGAAATACGTCGCGGCCAGCCGGGAGATCCGCGCCCTGATGCTGGACCTGACACCCCTGGTGGAACCCCTGTCGATCGACGAGGCCTTCCTGGACCTGACGGGAACCGCCCGCGTGCATCATGCAACCCCCGCCGCCATGCTGGCCCGCCTGGCCGCGAACGTGGAACGCCAGGTCGGCGTCAGCATCTCCGTCGGCCTGTCCTACAACAAGTTCCTGGCAAAACTGTCGTCCGACCTGGACAAGCCGCGCGGCTTCGCGGTCATCGGCCAGGCAGAGGCAATGGACTTCCTGGCCCGGCGCCCCGTTTCCGACATCTACGGCGTGGGCAAGGCGTTCCACAGGAAACTCGACGCCGACGGCGTGCGCCTGATCGGAGACTTCAGGAAGTTCTCGGAGGCTGACCTGATGCGCCGCTACGGGGCCATCGGCAAGCGGCTGCACGCCTTCGCCCATGGTCGCGACGCCCGCGATGTCAGCCCGGGCAACCAGGCAAAGAGCGTTTCATCCGAAACCACCTTCAACAGCGACCTGCGCGACGCCGACGAACTGGCCCGGCACCTCTGGCGCCTGTCGGAGAATGTCTCCGCCGATCTGAAACGGAAGGACCTGGCAGCACGCACCGTGACCCTGAAGCTCAGGGCGGCGGATTTCTCCATCCGCACCCGCAGCCGCACCCTCGACAATCCCACCCAGCTTGCCGGCGTGCTGTTCGATGCAGCCGCCCCCCTGATGCGGATCGAGGCCGATGGCCGGACCGCGTTCCGGCTGATCGGCGTCGGCGGGGCCGGGCTGATGCCGGGGGAGACGGCGGACGCCCCCGACCTGCTGGACACCGGCCGCCAGCGCCGCAAGAAGATCGAGACCGCCCTGGACCAGGTCCGCGCCCGCTATGGCAAGACCAGCATCGGCGAGGGACGCGGGCGCAAGGACGGCTGAAACGAGAGCCCGTTGCCCGCTGCCGCCAGATTCGCTACAACCCGCGCCAACGACATTCCCCGAACCAGTGACCTGAGCCAAGAGGATCCAGAGATGGCGAGCTATCAGTACGTCTACACCATGCAGGGCCTGACCAAGAACTGGCCTGGCGGCAAGACGGTGCTGAAGGATATCAATCTCTCCTTCATGCCCGGTGCCAAGATCGGCGTGCTGGGCATCAACGGCTCCGGCAAGTCCACCCTGCTGAAGATCATGGGCGGGGAGATCACGGAGTTCGGTGGCGAGGCATGGGCCGCGGAAGGGCTGAACGTCGGCTACCTGCGCCAGGAACCGCTGCTGGATGAAACCAAGACCGTGCTGGGCAACGTCATGGATGGCGTCGCCGAGAAACAGGCCATCCTGGACCGCTACAACGAGATCTCCATGAAGTTCGCCGAACCCATGGAAGACGACGAGATGAACGCGCTGATCGAGGAACAGGGCCAGCTGCAGGAAGAGATCGACGCGGCGGACCTGTGGAACCTCGACCGCGAGGTCGACGTGGCCATGGATGCCCTGCGTTGCCCGCCGTCGGATTCGCCCATCGACAAGCTGTCGGGTGGTGAGCGTCGCCGGGTTGCCCTGGCGCGGCTGCTGCTCTCGCGGCCCGACATGCTGCTGCTCGACGAACCGACCAACCATCTGGACGCCGAATCTGTCCTGTGGCTTGAACGGTTCCTGCATGATTACCCGGGCACCGTCGTGGCCGTGACCCATGACCGTTACTTCCTGGACAATGTCGCGGGCTGGATCCTGGAACTCGACCGCGGGCGGGGCATTCCATACCAGGGCAATTACTCCGGCTGGCTGGAGCAGAAGGCCAAGCGGCTGCAGCAGGAATCGCGCGAGGACGAATCGCGCAAGCGTACGCTGGCCAGCGAACTCGAATGGATCAGGCAGAGCCCCCGCGCCCGGCAGGCAAAATCGAAGGCCCGTGTCTCGGCCTACGAGGACCTGCTGTCCGACGAGCAGGAAGAGCGCCGCTCCGAGATGCAGATCTACGTGCCGCCGGGGCCGCGCCTGGGCAACAACGTCATCACCTTCGAGAATGTCAGCAAGGGCTTTGGCGACAAGTACCTGATCGACAATTTCAGCGCGAAGATTCCGCCGGGTGCCATCGTCGGCATCATCGGCCCCAACGGTGCCGGCAAGTCGACCATGTTCCGCATGATCACCGGCCTTGACACCCCCGACAGCGGCAAGGTGATCATCGGCGAGACCGTGAAGCTGGGCTTCGTTGACCAGAGCCGTGACGCGCTGGATCCCAACAAGAACGTCTGGGAGGAAATCTCCGGCGGTGTCGATGTGCTGGAGATGGGCAAGCGCACGATCCAGTCCCGCGCCTCTGTCGGGTCGGTCAACTTCCAGGGCGGCGACCAGCAGCACAAGGTGGGGCAGCTTTAAGGCGGGCGATGGAACGGCTGTCACCGGGCGCGGGCGGCGTAGGCGGGGCCCACGGGAGCGGTCGCCGCGCT
>CAJYBQ010000038.1 GCA_913064755.1 uncultured Alphaproteobacteria bacterium | reverse complement strand
CCGGCCGGCAGGGAGTGCGCCGCTGAACAACGGTCAGATTACCGAAGAGGAAATGGCCGATATCGGAAAGCGGTACGACGAAATCGTCGCCAATTGCGCGAAAAGTCCCGGCGGCTTCGAGCACCAGCCCGACCGGCGCGGCTTCTGGGAAGTCAGCCGCGAGGAACGCGTGGCGCTATGGGATCGACTGTACGACGAACCGGGCTTCGGCATCTGGCTGCAGAACTTCCGCGAGATCTTCACCGATGAAGAGGCCAATGCCGAGATCTCGGAATATATCGCCGACCGGATCCGCCGCCGGGTGAAGGACCCCGTGGTCGCCGAGAAGCTGATCCCGAAGGATCACGGCTTCGGCGTCCAGCGCGTGCCGCTGGAGACCAATTATTTCGAGGTCTACAACCGCGACAACGTCGAACTGGTGGACATCAGCGAGACCCCGCTGGAACGGGTGACCGAAAAGGGCATCCGGACCAGCGAGAAGGAATTCGAGTTCGATATCATCATCTACGCCACCGGCTTCGACGCCATCACCGGTGCCTATGACCATGTCGACATCCGCGGCGTCGGCGGCCAGACCCTGCGCGAGAAATGGTTCGAGGGACCGCACACGTTCCTTGGCATGATGGTGCACGGCTTCCCCAACATGCTGATGCCTGCCGGGCCGCAGAGCGGATCCGCCTCCACCAACTACCCCCGCGGCATCGAGACCGGCGTGAACTGGTGCACCGAGTTCCTGGAACATGTCTGGGAAAATGGCTACAGCCGCATCGATGCGACGGAAGCGGCGGAGGAGCGGTGGACCGCGCATGTCACGAAGATGTACTCGACCATGTTGATGCGGAAGGCGAAATCCTGGTTCACGGGATACAATTCCAACGTCGATGGACATGAGGCCGGGCGGGTCCGGTACTTTGTCTACAATGGCGGATCCCCGAAATATGTCATTCGCATCAACGAAGTGGCCGGGAACGGCTATGAGGGCGTGGAGCTGACCGGCAAGCGGGCGACCGACCCGCGTACCGCCCTCGCCGCGATCGGCGACGCCGCCGAGTAGAACCGGCTCCGGACCATCGGCAACACGATGGTCCGGTGTCGCCAGTTGACCGTCCCGGGCAATGTCTTAATGTGCGCTGTTCTGACAAGCGCCGAAACAAGGCGTTCATACTCGGGAGGAAAACATGAAACTTTCGGTCAAGCGCCTGATGGGCGCGACCGCGGCGGCGGCTCTGTCGCTCGGCATTGGTGCCGGGGCGCAGGCGGCTTCGCACTCGGATACATTCAAGATCGGACTGGTCACCTTCCTGTCGGGCGGCGCGGCCGAAAGCTTCGGCGTGCCGGCCCTGAACGGCGGCAAGCTGCTGATCGACATGCTGAACAAGGGCGAACTGCCCGCCCCTTACGATCAGAAGGGCTTCGGTGGCATGACCATCGAGGCGGTGGAGATCGACGAGGCCGGTGGCGCGACGAAGCAGGTGCAGGAATTCCGCAACCTGGTGCAGCGTGAAAAGGTCGACGCGGTGCTGGGCTATGTCAGTTCCGGTGACTGCCTGGCCGTCCCGCCGGTGGCCGAGGAACTGAAGGCGTTCCTGGTGCTGTACGACTGCGGCACCCCGCGCGTGTTCGAGGAAGGTTCGTACAATTACGTCTTCCGGACCGCTGCGCATGCCACGATGGACAACGTCTCCCTCGCCAAGTACATGACCTCGCGCGGGATCAAGGTCGACAGCTACGCCGGCGTGAACCAGGACTATGCCTGGGGCCAGGACAGCTGGGCCGACTCCGTCGCATCCATGGGCGTCCTGATGCCGGATGCGAAGGCATCGACGGCATTGTTCCCGAAGATCTTCGCCGGCCAGTACGGCACCGAGATTTCGGCCGTCATGCGCGAAAAGCCCGACCTGCTGCATTCGTCCCTCTGGGGCGGCGATCTGCAGGCATTCATGCTGCAGGCATCGGCCCGCGGCATCCACAAGCGCATGCGCATCGCGCTGGCGGCCGGCGATCACGTCATCCCGCAGCTCGGCAAGAAGATGCCTGACGGCATCATCCTCGGCGCACGCGGCATGAACGGCCTTGCGGCCCGCGCCAAGGGCGGCGAACTGGTCGACCTGCTCTGGGACCGCTACAAGGCAGCCTATGGCGTGTTCCCCGTCCAGGCACCGTTCCGCATGTGGCAGGGCCTGCTGGGCGTGAAGTCCGCGGTCGAGAAGGCGATGAAGGCGAACGGCGGCATGAAGCCGACTGCCGAGCAGATGGCAGCGGCCATGAAGGGCCTGAGCTGGGAAGCTCCGTCCGGCACCATCACCATGGCGCTGGGCAATGGTCACCAGGCGATCCAGCCGAATGCCATCGGCACCACCAAGTGGGATGAGGCTGCCGGGGAAATGACCCTGGTCGACGTCGAATACTACGACGCCGAATGCGTCAATCCGCCGGACGGTGTGAAGGCCGTCGAATGGATCAAGGCCGGGTTCCCCGGCGCGAAGTGCGACTAGTACGAAACGGGGACCGGGCAACCGGTCCCCTGCACTTCTGATCAGGCACTTCCACAGCCTGGCCTAGACTGACAGGAACCGACCGACATGCCCGTGTGGGCGTGTCGGCCGACTTCAGGGCGGACCCAATGGATCTTCTACTCGTCATTCTCGTCGACGGGCTGATCTACGGCGCTTGGCTCTTCATCATCTCGGTGGGGCTGACGCTGGTTTTCGGCGTTCTCGGCATTCTGAACCTCGCTCATGGCAGCCTCTACGCCATCGGGGCCTACGCCACCGCGACAGCGGTCGGCATCTATTTCGCCTATGGCGGCGATGCTTTCCCGCTGGGTTCCTATATCGTGATGGCCTTCTCGGCACTGCTCGTCGCCGTTGTCATCGCACCGATCCTGGAACGCGGGCTGCTGCGCCACTTCTATCACCGCGACGAGGTGATCGGCGTGCTGGTCACCTATGGTGTCTTCCTGATCCTGGAAGATGCGATCAAGCTGATCTGGGGCGTTGATCCGCTGTTCGTCTACGAACCCTACGACCTGCTCGGCATGGTGGAGGCGGGGCCGCTGTTCTACGTGGCCTATGACTTCCTGGTCATCGCGGTCTCGGCCGTCACCGGCTTCGCCGTCTGGTATTTCCTGAACCGGACGCGGCGCGGCAAGGTCATGCTGGCGGTCATCCATGATCGGGAGATGAGCCAGACCATGGGCGTGAACGTGGACAAGGTCTTCCTGCTCGCCTTCGGCACCGGTGTCTTCCTCGCGGCCTTCGGCGGCGCGCTGACGGCGCCCATGATCTCCGTGTCTCCCGGCATCGGGGTCAATGTCATCATCGTCGCCTTCGCCGTCATCATCATCGGCGGCCTCGGCTCCATCGAGGGCGCGGCCCTGGGTGCCGTCATGGTCGGCATTTCCCGCGCCGCCTCCGTGCACCTGATGCCGGAGCTCGAACTGTTCATCATCTACTTCGTGATGGCGGTGGTGCTGTTCTTCCGCCCGGAGGGCATTTTCGTGCGCACCCAGACGAGGAAGATATGAAAGCTCTCTCGGATATCCGCATCACGACGGCGCTTGCGCTGGTCGTGCTGGTCGGCGGCGGCCAGTTGCTGCCCGACTGGGCGCTGTTCCTGATGACCATCGCACTGGCGAAAGGCCTGGTTTCGCTCGGCATCGTCATGCAGATGCGTGCCGGACTGGTTTCGTTCGGCCAGGGCCTGTTCTTCTGCATCGGGGCTTACGTCTCCGGCCTGATGGCCAATTTCACCGGCGTGACCGACATCTTCCTGCTGACGGCGCTGGCGGTCCTGGCCTGCCTCGCGGTCGGCGGTGCCTTCGGCCCCTTGCTGGCCAACTACCGCGGCATCTTCTTCGCGATGCTGTCCCTGTCGCTGTCCATGATCCTCTACGGCGTGCTGTCGAAGATGAATTCGCTGGGCGGCACGGACGGGCTGAACGTCGCCGCGCCGACCTTCGCGGGCTACGCGCCGGAAGGGCGCGACCTGTCGATGACGCTCTACCTCTACACCGTGGTCATCGTCGTCTTCATCGGCGCCATGCTGCGCACCGGGTTCGACAGCCAGCACGGGCTTGTCTCGCTGGCCATCCGGTCCAACGAGTTGCGGGTGGAATACCTGGGTGCCTCCGTGCGGCGCACCAATGCCATCAACTACGTGATCTCGGCCGTGCTCGGCGGCATCGGCGGCGTCATCACCGGCCTGGCGATCGGCCATGTCGACCCGGAGTATGCCTACTGGACCACGTCGGGCGAGTTCGTCTTCGTGGCGATCCTGGCCGGGTACCTGTCCATTCCGGCGGTCTTCGTTGCCTCGATCATCCTGGAACTGGTCCGGTCCTTCTCCAATCTCTACTTCCCGAACACCTGGCAGATGGTCCTGGGCGTGTTCCTGCTGGTCATCATCCTGGCCCTGCCGAACGGTCTCGGGTCCCTGTTCCAACGCAGGCGGGAGGGCGGATCATGAGCGACAGTTCAACCGGCGCGACGCCGGCCCTCGAAACCCGGGGCCTGATGAAGTCCTTCGGTGCCGTGACGGCGGCGCATGACATCACCGTGTCCGTGCCGGAGAAAGCCGTCTGGTCGCTGATCGGCACCAATGGCGCCGGCAAGACGACCTTCGTGAACATGGTGACCGGGTACCTTCACCCAGACGAGGGCACGATCCTGTTCCAGGGCCGCGACATCACCCGTCTCGGCCCCCGGGAGGTGACGCGCGCCGGTATCTGCCGGTCCTTCCAGATTCCCCAGCTCTGCAGCGAGTTGACGGTTCTGGAGAACATGCTGGTTTCCCTGGCCATCGCCGATCCGAAACCGCCCTCGTTCTTCCGCAAGGCCCGCGAAAGCGCGGCGGAGGACCGGGCGATGCAGATCCTGAAGCGTTTCAGGATCGAAGAATATCGCGGACGGTTGATGAGCGAACTGCCCGCGGGCGTGCGCAAGCTGCTCGACATCGCCATGTCGATGAGTGGCCACCCGAAGGTGATGCTGCTCGATGAACCGACCAGCGGTGTCGCGGCGGAGGAAAAGTTCCCGATCATGGACCTGGTGATGGAAGCCCTGGCGGCGGAGAACGTGACCACCCTGTTCGTCGAGCATGACATGGAAATCGTCACCCGCTACTCCGACCGGGTGCTGGCATTCTACGACGGCCGGATCATCGCCGATGACGCGCCCGGAGATGTCCTGAACGACCCGCAGGTGCAGCGCTATGTCACCGGCACCCTGGCACCGGAGGCAACGTCATGAGCGTGTCCGGATCAGACATGATGCTTGCACTGTCAGACATAGACGTGGACATCCAGTCCACACCCATCCTGCGCGGTCTCTCGATGGAGGTCGGGGCAGGACAACTGGTCAGCCTGGTCGGGCGCAACGGCGCGGGCAAAACAACCACCATGCGCACGATCATGGGCATGACCAGGCCACGTGGCGGCTCCATCCGGTTCGACGGCGAGACGATCACCGACATGGCCGCCTATCGCCGCCCGGCGCTCGGCATCGGCTACATGCCCGAAGACCGCCGCCTGGTACCGCAGTTGACGGTGGAAGAGAACATGCTGCTGCCGGCATGGGTGAATGCGACCATCGACCAGCAGGCGGGTTTGACCTTCATCTATGACCTGATGCCCGAACTGGATGACATGAAGGACCGAAAGGCACTGCTGCGTGCCGGTGGCCAGCAGAAACTGGCGGCTCTCGGGCGTGCCCTGATGGCCGGTTCGCGACTGCTGCTGCTGGATGAACCCTTCGAAGGTGTCGCCCCTGCCCTGGCCAACCGCCTGTCGGAGGTCATCGGCACGCTGCGGGGAAGCCAGCGGTCCATCCTGATCGCCCAGTCCGAACTGAGCCATGCGCATGCGGTTGCCGACCGGGAATACGTGATCGAACGCGGTGCCATCGTGGACTGACGCGACCATCGACACCGCCCGTCCACGGACGGCGCTGCCACGACCCGCGCGCCACCAAGCTTTCCACGCATGCCCCCCTGAATGCCGGGCCGGGTGCGGCAGCGGGGCGCGTCATGCTATCAAGCATCGGAAACCGGTGTTCAAGCAGACGACAAGGCAGAGACGACGATGGATATTGAGGTCGAACCCTTCACCCAGACGGCAGAATCCAGCGATCCGCGCATACCGCCGCGTGACCAGGTCGTGGTGCGTGACCTGGTGGAACGCTGGAACCGGGAAGCGCCGGAAAAGACCTTCGCGGTCCTGGATGACGGCAGCACCTGGTCCTACGCGGAATTGCGCAGGCTGGTGCTTCAGACGGCGCTGGGCCTGCAACGGCAGGGGGTGAAACAGGGCGACCACGTGATCGTCTGGATGCCGAATTCCCCGGCCAATGTCCGCATCTTCCTGGCCCTGAACTATCTCGGCGCGGTCTATGTCGGCATCAACACCAGCTATCGCGGCAACCTGCTTGCCCACGTGGTGAAGACATCCGACGCGCGCCTGATCGTGGCCCATGCCGAACTGGCCCCCCGACTGGCCGAGATCGACCGGGCGGCACTGGACACGATGATCTCCGTCGCCGGCAGCATCGACGTCGACGGCCTGACCTGCGTCACCTACGAGGACGCGCTGCTGCCCGAGAGCGGCACGATTGCCGCCCCGACGCGGACCATCGAGCCCTGGGACCCGCACCAGATCATCTACACGTCCGGCACCACCGGCCCGTCGAAGGCAGTGCTGTGTTCGTACCTGCACATCTATTCCAATGCCGGTCCCGAGACCTGGCCCTGCATCACCGGTGAAGACCGCTTCCTGATCAACCTGCCCCTGTTCCACATCGGTGGATCGGGCCTGACCTACAACATGCTGGTGCGTGGAGGGTCGATCACCCTGGTGGAGCGCTTCGACACGGCTTCGTTCTGGGAGGTCATCCGCCGGACGGGCACCACGGCCACCTTCCTGCTGGGCGTGATGGCGCAGTTCATCGAAAAGCTGCCCCCTGCCCCGGATGATGCCGACAATCCGCTGCGGGTCATGTTCATGGTGCCGCTGGCCGGCGATATCGAGGCATTCGCGGCGCGGTTCGGCGTGGAGGTCTACACGATCTTCAACATGACCGAGGTCTCGACCCCCATCTTCTCCGACCCCAATCCGCTGGTGCGGGGCACCTGCGGCAAGGCCCGCGACGGCGTGGATGTCCGGCTGGTCGATGACAATGACTGCGAGGTACCGCTGGGCGAGATCGGCGAGATGATGATCCGTACCGACCGGCCCTGGGGCATGAATTCCGGATACTACAACAACCCGGAAGCCACCGCGAAGGCCTGGCGCAACGGCTGGTTCCACACCGGCGATGCTTTCCGCAAGGACGCGGAGGGCAATTACTACTTCGTCGACCGGATGAAGGACGCGATCCGCCGTCGCGGCGAGAACATCTCCTCGTTCGAGGTCGAAGCCGAGGTCGTGGCACATCCGGCCGTCCGCGAGGTCGCGGCCATCGCGGTCCCGAACGAGATGAGCGAGGACGAGGTCATGGTGGTCGTGGCACCGGTGGACGGGCATGTCATCGCCCCCGTTGACCTGATCGCGTTCCTGACCCCGCGCATGGCCCACTTCATGGTCCCCCGCTCTGTCCGCATCATCGACGAACTGCCGAAGACGCCGACCGCGAAGGTGCAGAAATCCATGCTGCGCGACCAGGCGGTCACGGATGACACCTGGGACCGCGAGGCCGCGGGCATTCGCCTGAAGGGGGATCGCCTGTCGAAGGTTTCCTGAACGGGACAGTCCCGGACCGGATGATGAATCGAGTTGAAATGGGGAGGATACGCAATGGCCGCATACGGCAACTATGAAGACCTCGGCGTGACGCTGGAGAACAACGTGGCGATGGTGGAGATCCAGCGCCCGCCACACAATTTCTTCAACTTCGCCCTGATCGGCGCCATCGCCAGTGCCTTCGAGGACCTGGGGGATGATCCGGCCTGCCGCGCCATCGTGCTCTGCGCCCAGGGCAAGTCGTTCTGCGCCGGGGCGGACTTCAGCGGCGACGACAGCAAGAACATCGGCAAGGGCGGCGACCTGTACAGCGAGGCCGTGCGGCTGTTCCGCACGTCGAAGCCGGTGATCGGTGCCATTCAGGGCGCGGCCATCGGTGGTGGCCTGGGGCTGGCAATGATGCCCGATTTCCGCGTTGCCTGCCCGGAAGCACGCTTTGCCGCCAACTTCACCCGCCTGGGCTTCCACCCCGGTTTCGGCCTGACGACGACCCTGCCGGAAGTCATCGGCACGTCGAAGGCCAACCTGATGTTCTACACCTCGCGCCGCATCAAGGGCGAGGAAGCGCTGGAAATGGGGCTGGTCGACGTGCTGGTACCGCAGGACGAACTGCGTGGTGCCGCCATGGCTCTGGCCGCGGAGATCGCCGAGAACTCACCCCTTGGCGTGCTGGAGACCCGCGCCACCATGCGCGCCGGTCTGTCCGAACGCGTCAAGGCCGCAACCGACCATGAACTGGCCGTGCAGGACAAGCTGCGCACCACAGAAGACTTCGCTGAGGGCATCAAGGCCACTGCCGAACGTCGTGTGCCCAACTTCAAGGGACGTTGAGAACAGTCATCTGCCAAGGGGCGATCCATCTGCAATGATGGGTCGCTCAGGTGCCAGGAGGCCAGTCATGTCGAACGCGATACCTTTCACTCAGACCTGCAAGCTGGCCGTCTTGTGCCTTGCAACGCTGCTCGTCGCAGCATGTGCCAAAGAGCCAGTTCCAGTGGCCTATCAGGGTCTCAACGATCAGCAAACGACCGCCATATTGTCTGACACGACGACGCTCTATCAGACAGAATATGAAATGAACTTCGAATACCTCGGTCCCAAGGGGGAGTACCGGAGGTGGTCCAGTAACGGAGGCATTTACATTCTGTCTGGCACCTGGTCCGTTTCTGATGGTTCCGTTTGTCGGCATGTTCGCCACAACTCACAACACAAAACGCGCACTTATTGTGAGAAGAATCCCAAGAAATTTGAAAAAATCGCCGCCGTATTTACTGGTGACGTGCTTGAGATGCTTGGCCGCAAACATGCCTTCTGCAAGATTGAATATCGCACCGTTTCAGATGCCAATGGCAAGAGGCCCGATCCGCAATCGACGATATATGCACTTTCGGCGGCATCTTCTCTCAGACATGAAGATGATGAGGAAACATCCAGGTTATCCTGCAACACCTATATACTCAAAAGACGCAAAAACTGGTATCTCGCCGACCAAAAAGATGCAAAGGAAATGCTATCGCATATTCGACACATCAATGAAGATGGACACTTTATTGATATGCATGAATTTGAAATTGTCGCCCCAAACTATCTGACACCAGAAGGTATTGTCGTATTTCGCAGATATTTTCTCATATCCAACAGTTTGACCACGAAATCCAGACGCGCGATCAAATCCCCCATAGACCCGTAACTCATCTCATGCAGGTTGCAGCTTCGCCTCGCCGTTAGGCTGGAGAAGGACTGGCAAGGCGAAGGGCCGCAACATTCACCCGCTGCCCATGCCGAAGAGGTGACCACGCGAGCGCTCGACAGGCAGATCATGCCCGCTAGCTGTATGGCTCGACCGTCACCAAGAAGACCGCCACGACCATTCTCCCCCAGCCCGACCTTGGCCCGTCGGAGGCGAAGGAAACGAGACCCTTGGAACAGTCTGCCCTGGGGTCAGACCGTTTCCCCGGCGCCCAGGATGACCGTTGCCTGGCTGGAGAGGTAGCCGCCGCTGCCATGCGCCAGTGCCAGCTTCGCGCCCGCAACCTGTCGCGCACCGGCGGCGCCCGTCACCTGCTGCGTCGCTTCGACCAGGGTGAACAGCCCGTACATGCCCGGATGAACACAGGACAGGCCACCACCGTTGGTGTTCACCGGCTGCGCACCGCCGGGTGCGGTGTGGCCGTTCTCGAAGAAGGCCCCGCCCTCCCCCTTGGCGCAGAACCCGAGGTCTTCCATGAACAGGATCGGGTTGATGGTGAAGGCGTCATACAGTTCCACGACATCAATATCCGACGGCTTCACACCGGCCTGGGCAAACGCCTGCGGGCCGCTTTCGGACGCCGCTGTGACCGTCAGGTCGGGCATCTGCGAGATGTTGTGGTGGAACGTCGCCGCCGCCGCGCCCAGAACATAGGCTGGCGCGCTGGCGTGGTCCCTTGCACGGTCGGCGCGGGTCACGACGATCGCCGCGCCACCATCCGTCACCAGGCAGCAGTCGCGGATACCGAGCGGGGTCGAGACCCGCCGCGCGGCAAGTACATCGTCGACACTCAGGTCGCCCTGCATCCATGCGTCTGGGTTCAGGTTCGCCCACTGCCGGGCAGACACGGCGACCTCTGCCAACTGCTCCGGTGTCGTGCCGTATTCATGCATGTGACGCGACGCAGCGAGTGCATAGGCGGAGACTGGCAGGCGTGGCTTGTAGGGGCCTTCATAGGGGGCCGCCCCGGTTGGCGTGACCGGCTTTCCGGCGCCCGACAACTGGTTGCTGCCATAGGCAATCAGCGCCACGTCGCAGAGGCCCGCGTCCAGGGCGAGGCAGGCAGACTGCAGATGAGTCAGGAAAGCGGAACCGCCGGTGCGGTTGTTCTCCGTGATCTTCGGCTGGATGCCGAGGTACTCGGCGAACGTCAGGCCGGAGAGGAAATTGTCGGGCAGGCAGATGAACAAGGCATCCACGTCACCGGGTTTCATGCCGGCTGCGGACAGGGCCCGGATACTCGCATTGACCGCGATATCCATGCTGCTCAGGCCCGGGTTCTTGCCGATGCCGTAGGTTGCGGAGCCGACGATCGCCGTCTTGCCGCGCGGGAATCCATTCATGATCGTGTTCTCCTGGCTTCAGGCGGGATCGAAGACGAGCAGCGGTGCGCCATCCTCGTCGATGATGCGGGCCTTGACCGGCATGCCGATCCGGACATCCTCCGCGGCGACACCTTCCACGCGGCTCATCATGCGCGGCCCTTCTGCCAGGTCGATCAGGGCAACATTGTAGGCCGGGGTCGGCGGGCGTTGATTGACCGCTGTCGTGGCGTAGACAGTACCGTCCCCGGACGCCTCCACCCACTCGAGATCGGTATTGCCGGTCACCGGTTCCGCAACACGCGGATAGAACATGCAGCGCCCGCTGGACCGGCTGCGCAACAGCATGAAGCGGCCGTCTGCCAGATGTTCGCGATATTCCCGTTCCGGCCTGATACCGGTCGATCGTTCGGTCATTCTGCCCTCCCCCCGGCGCTGACATCAGCATCAACCTGACGCAAGGGGTCGAACTGCGCAACGGCGCGGTGTGCATGCTACCCTTGACGTCATCGGCACCATGACCAGCCGGACCGCAGAGGGCGAACCAGCATGAAGATCGGAATTCTCGACGACTACCAGGACCTTGCACGCAGCTATGCCGACTGGGACCGCTTGCCCCCGGGGGCCGAACTGGTCGTGATGACACAGAACATCCCGGACCCGGACGCGCTTGCCGCACGCCTGGGCGACATCGAGATCCTGTGCGTGATGCGCGAACGCACCCCGATCACGGACGGGCTGATGCAGCGGCTGCCGGGACTGCGGCTGATCGTGACGACAGGCATGTGGAACGCCGCCGTCGACATGGCCGCGGCCAGGGCCCGTGGCATCACGGTCTGCGGCACCGGGGGACCGGGTCACCCGACGGCGGAACTCACCTTCACGCTGCTGCTGATGCTGGCCCGCCGGATGCCGCGGCAGATGGCGGCACTGGCCAGCGGTGGCTGGCAACCGCCCGAGATCGGGCAGAGTCTCGCCGGGGCCACGCTGGGCCTGATCGGCCTCGGCAAGCTGGGCGCGCGCGTTGCCGGTTACGCCCGGGCCTTCGGCATGAACGTGGTCGCCTGGAGCGCCAACCTGACCGACGAACGCGCGGCGGAGGTCGGGGTGAAACGGGTCTCGTTCGAGGAACTGCTCGGCGTTTCCGATCACGTCTCCGTACATGTCCGCCTGTCGGAGCGGACGGAGGGTCTGCTGGACGCGGCCGCGATCAGCCGCATGAAACCGGGGGCGACGCTGATCAATACCTCGCGGGGGCCGATCATCGACGTGCCGGCGATGATTGCCGCCCTGGAATCCGGGGCGCTTTCCGGTGCCGGGATCGATGTCTATGCCCACGAACCCCTGCCCGCTGACGACCCGATCCGCAAGGCTCCGAACGTGATCCTGACGCCGCACGTCGGATACGTGTCACACGACACTTGGCAGATGTTTCACACGCAGATGCTCGAGAACATTCTCGGGTTCCTGGATGGAAACCCGGTACGCGTCATCGGCGACTGAGGACCGGTGAACCGGGCAGCATTGCCGTCACCCCTGCAGGGCCGCAAGGGTGACGGCAACGGCACCGGTCAGTTTCCGCCGGCGGCCTCGATCTTGTCCTGCGTCTTCGTATCGAAGTCGCTGGCGTCGTGGCGTTCGCGCAGCTGCGATTCCGGATTGCCCTGGACGCGATTGACCATGCGGCCGCGCTTGACCGCCGGGCGCGCACCGATCTCCTTGGTCCAGCGTGTCATGTTCTTGTAGGACGCGGTGTCCAGGAACTCGGACGCTTCGTAGACCGCATTGTTGATCAAGGCGCCGTACCACGGCCAGATCGCCATGTCGGCGATGGTGTAGTCGTCCCCGGCAATGAACTGGTTGTGGGCAAGGTGGCGGTCCAGGACATCGAGCGGGCGCTTCACTTCCATCGCGAAACGGTTGATCGGGTATTCCATCTTGTACGGCGCATAGGCGTAGAAGTGACCGAAGCCGCCGCCCAGGTAGGGGGCGCTGCCCATCTGCCAGAACAGCCAGTTCAGGGTCTCTGCCCGCTTCGCCGGATCCGTCGGCAGGAAGGCACCGAACTTCTCGGCCAGGTACAGCAGGATGCTGCCGGATTCGAACAGCCGGGTCGGCTTGGGCGTGCTGTGATCCATCAGCGCCGGAATCTTGGAGTTCGGGTTGATGGCAACGAAATCGCTGCCGAACTGCTCACCCTGACCGATGTTGATCAGCCAGGCGTCGTATTCCGCGCCGCTTTCGCCAAGCGCCAGCAACTCTTCCAGCATGACGGTGACCTTGACGCCGTTAGGCGTCGCCAGGGAATACAGCTGCAAGGGGTGTTTGCCCTGGGGCAGGGCCTTCCCATGAGTCGGGCCGGCGATCGGACGATTGCTGCTGGCGCACTGGCCGCCCCTCTCCTGTTCCCAGGTCCGCCCCTTGGGGGGCGGTCCTTCAGGCGGCCTGCTTGGGGGCGCAGGCGTGGGAGCCTCCATTGCCTGGCCCCTGACAGGGATTGGACGGCAGCGTTTCCGAGGCCGGGGGACGTGTCAACGCATTCTGCCTGCGCGGGAAGCACTCGTGCGCCGGGCGCGCAGGCCGGAGACGGCCGCTGGCCGGATGCGACCGTGCCCGAGCTCCCCGACCTGTGGGGAGATGCCTTTGTCGCCCGCTACGAGGAGGCAGAACGGGACGGCCTCGCCACGAAGTCGATTCCCGCCCGGGAGCTCT
>CAJYBQ010000037.1 GCA_913064755.1 uncultured Alphaproteobacteria bacterium | reverse complement strand
CTCGGTGGTCGCCGGGGTACCGTCGACATATTCGATCAGATCATCCGCCAGCGGGGCCGGCATCGCCAGGCATCCGCCGGGGAAGTACGGGTTGTAGTAGGTCCCGTTGGCACAGGTGTGGCCATGGTCGTCATCGGTGTAGCCGCTGAGCAGGGAGAAGATGTAGTCCTCTCCGCCCACGCGGGCCTTTGCCGCCAGTGACAGGTCGATCGGGTAGGCCCCGCCGTTCGATGCCTTGGCCGCATTGGCGTTCGGGAACGGTGACGGGATCTTGTCCGACAGGCGTGCCGGACGTTCGAACATGTCACCATCGGCGTTCGGCCCGTCCTCGACGGTCGCTTCCGCCGCGATGGCCTTCGCCTGTTCCTCGCTGAAACCGATCTCCAGCAGGTTGCGATAGGCGACGTACTTCAGGCCGTGGCAAGCCGCACAGACTTCCGAGTAGACCTGGAACCCACGCTGGACCTGGGCCCGGTCATAGGTTCCGAACGGGCCCGAGTGGTGCCAGTCGGTCGTTTTCAGTTCGGCGGTGTCACCGGCGGCCAGCGCGGCCCCCGCTGACAGACCCAGACCGACAACAGCGGCGGCAAGGGCCTTCATGCTGCGATTGATCATCAGGCGTTCCCCCCGGCTGAATTGCCTGCCTTGGCTGCCAGCACGGCCTCCGAGATCGATGTTGGCAGTGGTTTCGGTCTCTCGAACCAGCCCAGTACCGGCATCAGGATCAGGAAATGCACGAAGTAGTAGATCGTGGCGATCCGTGAAATGATCAGCATGAGGCCTTCGGCAGGCTGGCTGCCGACATAACCCAGCACGATGCAGTTGAGGGCAAAGATCCAGAAGAACCACTTGTACATCGGACGGAACGCGGCGGATTTGACCCGGCTGCGATCCAGCCAGGGCAGGATGAACAGGACGCCGATGGCCGCAAACATGGCCAGCACGCCCATCAGCTTGTCCGGCACGGCGCGCAGGATCGCGTAGAACGGCAGGAAGTACCATTCGGGCACGATATGCGCCGGCGTCACCAGCGGATCCGCCGGGATGTAGTTGTCCGCATGTCCCAGGTAGTTCGGGAACCAGAAGACGAACACGGCGAAGATCACGCCGAAGGCTGCAAAGCCGAAGAAGTCCTTCACCGTGAAGTACGGGTGGAAGGAGATGTAATCGGCCGGGCCCTTGATCTCGATACCCAGCGGGTTGGTCGACCCCTTCTGGTGCAGGGCTACCAGGTGCAGGAACACCAGCCCGAAGATCACGAACGGCAGCAGGTAATGCAGCGCGAAGAAACGGTTCAGGGTCGGGTTGTCGACCGCGAAGCCACCCCACAGCCAGGTCACGATCGGGTCACCGACGACCGGCAGTGCGCTGAAAAGGTTGGTGATGACGGTGGCACCCCAGAAGCTCATCTGGCCCCAGGGCAGGACGTAGCCCATGAAACCGGTGCCCATCATGACCAGCAGGATGACCACGCCGATCATCCAGATCAGTTCGCGCGGGGCCTTGTACGATCCGTAGTACAGACCGCGGAACATGTGCAGGTAGACGGCGATGAAGAACATCGACGCCCCGTTGGCATGCATGTAGCGCAGCAACCAGCCGTAGTTCACGTCACGCATGATGTGTTCGACGGAGTCGAACGCCAGCGACGTATGCGGCGTGTAGTGCATCGCCAGCACGATGCCGGTGATGATCTGCAGCGTCAGCATGACGCCCAGGATCGAACCGAACTGGTAGGCGATGTTCAGGTTGCGCGGATAAGGGTGCTGCACGAACGTGTGGTGCATCACGGTGACAAGCGGCAGACGGTCGTCGAACCACTTGACCAGCTTGTTATCGGTCTGAAAGGACATGTTTGCTACCTCAACCGATCTTGATCTGGGTGTCAGTCAGGAATTCGTATTCCGGCACTTCCAGATTGGACGGTGCAGGACCCTTCCGGATGCGGCCCGACGTATCGTAGTGCGAGCCGTGACACGGGCAGAACCAGCCATCGTATTCACCCTGGAAGCCCAGCGGCACGCAGCCGAGATGGGTGCAGATGCCGAGAACCACCAGCCACTCGGCCTTGCCTTCCTTGTGGCGCAGGTCGTCGCTTTCCGGATCCGGCAGATCGGCCAGATCAACGGCGCCAGCGGCAGCAATCTCGGCCTCTGTCCGGCGACGGACGAAGACCGGCTTGCCGCGCCAGCTGATGGTGATGCTCTGACCCGGCTCGATCGCCGAGATATCGACCTCGGTCGACGACAAGGCCAGCACGTCAGCGGACGGATTCATCTGATCGACGAACGGCCACACCAGGCCGACCGCACCGACACCGACAAACGCGCCCGCCGTGATCACGAGGAAGTCGCGGCGTTCGACGCCATCTTCCCCATGGGAAGCTGCACTCATGGGCTCAAACCCTCTTGTTCATTCAACTGGACACCGGTCTTGCAAACAGCAATCCCCACCCGGTGCCGGAACTACCGTAACAATCAGGAATGGCGGGCCAAGTCCAGATAGCCGACATCGTTGCGACAGTGAGCCGCATCGTTGCCTGCCCTCTCGATCCCCAACGTCCGCTGGCCAGTTCAACAGGGGAAAGCCCATGCGTCTCGCCATGTTCCAGCCCGATATCCCGCAGAATCTGGGGGCGGCGATCCGGCTCTGCGCCTGCCTGGGGGTCGGGTTGGACGTGATTCGACCCGCCGCCTTCCCGCTCGACGACCGCGATCTGCGCCGCACGGCGATGGATTACACCGACCGGGCGGAGATCACCCTGCATGCCGGGTGGGCCGCGTTTCGGGACAGCGCCGCGGGTGCACGGCTGATTCTCTCCACCACGCGGGGGGCGGAATCCCTGCATGGATTCGGTTTTCGGCCGACCGATATCCTGTTGATGGGGCGGGAGAGTGCCGGCGTGCCCGACGAGGTGCACGATCAGGCGGATGCCCGCATCTGCATCCCGATGGTCGCCGGCGCGCGGTCGCTCAACGTCGCCATGGCCGCGGCCATGGTACTGGGAGAGGCGACACGGCAGCTGGGTCTGCCGTCGCTTCACGATTGACCTTGATCAAGGTGCTGGCGTTCATTGCGCGCCACAAGACGCCACGAGAAGCCAACTGCAAGGGGAGCGACGGGAATGACCGACAGCGCCGAAACGGCCGAACAGCGCAAGGCAGCCGCCCAGACCTGGTTCAGGGAATTGCGTGACCGGATATGCGCCGCCTTCGAAGCCATCGAGGATGATCTGTCGGGGCAGATGTCCGATCTGCCGCCGGGCCGCTTCGAGCGCACGGCGTGGGACCGCCCCGGTGGTGGTGGTGGCGTCATGTCGGTGATGCGCGGCCGGGTGTTCGAGAAGGTCGGCGTCAACATCTCGACCGTCGACGGCACCTTCTCGGAAGATTTCGCCGGCCAGATTCGCGGCGCGGCGGAATCCGACGGCAGGTTCTGGGCTTCCGGCATCTCGCTGGTGGCACACATGCGCTCCCCCCGCGTGCCGGCGGTGCACATGAACACGCGCCACATCCGGACGTCGGTCGGCTGGTTCGGCGGCGGTGCCGACCTGACACCGATGGTTCCGAACGATGTCGACACGGCGGCGTTCCACGGTGGCATGAAGGCGGCCTGCGATGCCCATGACCCGGAATACCATCCCCGGTTCAAGCAATGGTGCGACGAGTATTTCCACCTGAAGCACCGCGACGAGCCCCGCGGTGTCGGCGGCATCTTCTACGATCACGTGGACACGGGCGACTGGGACGCGGACTTCGCCTTCACCCGCGATGTCGGGCAGACCTTCATGGAAACATACGTGCCCATCGTCCGCGCGCACATGAATGAACCATGGACGCCGGAGGAGCGCGAACACCAGCTCGTGCGCCGGGGACGTTACGTGGAGTTCAACCTGCTCTATGATCGCGGGACGACATTCGGACTGAAGACCGGCGGCAATACCGAAGCCATTCTGATGAGCCTGCCGCCGGAGGTAAAATGGCCCTGAAAACGGGGCGCAACAGGGGGTAGCTTGGATGAGGTCGAAGGTTTTCGCGGGGATGGTACTGGCCGGGGTGATGGTTGCGACGGTTCCGGCCATGGCAAAGGACCTGTCCATCAAGGCATTCCACGGCCTGTGGAAGGGCAGCGCGGTCTCGGAGAGCGAGATCAGTTCCCAGTTCCGCGTCACCGCCCGTGACCTGGACGTGGAGATCCGGCCCTTTGCCGAAGGCGGCTTCTCTCTGCGCTGGGCAACGGTTCTCCGCCAGGAAGGCAACCCGAGCGCGCCGAGCGAGACCCTGAAGCAGGCCGTCGTCGAGTTCATTCCGGAACCGGAGCGCCCCGGCGTCTGGCGGGATTCGAAACTGGTCGATCCGTTGAGCGGTGATGCCTATCACTGGGCCCGCGTCGAGGGGCAGAGCCTGATCGTCTACAGCCTTGGTGTCAGTTCCACGGGCAAGGCGGACCTGCAGATCTACCGCCGCACGCTTTCGGCCCTGGGAATGAAGCTGGAGTTCAGCCGCTCTGTCGACGGCGCCGAGGTCCGCAACGCCCGCGGGCGGTTGGTGAAACACGCGAACTGAGGTCACTCCGCCGTCCTGCAACACCGCCACCCCGCCAATCCACCCGCAATGCCCCCCCAGGGGTGGACCTGCGAGGTATCGGGTTTGTGGGACTTATGCTCGCGACGACACGATCCGGCTATCTGGCTGGTCTTGGACTGGCGGTCGGCTTGACCACCAGAACATTCCCGACGGCCTCAACGATTTTTCGCTGCTCTACTCGTCGCCCATCCGCAGTGCGGCGAGGAAGGCTTCCTGCGGGATCTCGACCTTGCCGTAGGTCCGCATCCGCTTCTTGCCGGCCTTCTGCTTCTCCAGCAGCTTCTTCTTGCGGGTGACGTCGCCGCCGTAGCACTTGGCGGTCACGTCCTTGCGCATGGCGGAGATGGTCTCGCGGGCGATGACGGAGCCGCCGATGGCTGCCTGGATCGGAATCTTGAACATCTGGCGCGGGATCAGGTCCTTCAGCCGTTCGACAAGCTGGCGACCGCGCTCGTAGGCGCGCTTGCGGTGGACGACCATGGCCAGCGCATCGACCGGTTCGGCATTGACCATGATCGACATCTTCACCAGGTCGCCCTCGCGGTAGTCGATGATCTCGTAATCGAAACTCGCATAGCCGCGGCTGACCGACTTCAGGCGGTCGTAGAAGTCGAAGACCACCTCCGACAGCGGCAGTTCGTATTCCAGCATGGCGCGGTTGCCGACATAGGTCAGGTTGACCTGGATGCCGCGCTTTTCCTCGCACAGCTTCAGGATCGCGCCCAGGTATTCGTCGGGGCACATGACCGTCGCCTTGATCCAGGGTTCCTCGATCCGGTCGATCTTCACCGGGTCGGGCATGTCGGCGGGGTTGTGCAGTTCCTGCAGCGTGTTGTTGGTCATGTAGAGCTTGTAGACCACGCTCGGTGCCGTGGTGATCAGGTCGAGATTGAATTCCCGCTCCAACCGTTCCTGCACGATCTCCATGTGCAGCAGGCCCAGGAAGCCACAGCGGAAACCAAAGCCGAGCGCCGCGGAACTCTCCGGCTCGAAATGGAAGCTGGAATCGTTCAGTCGCAGCTTGGCCAGGCTGTCGCGCAGGTCCTGGTAGTCATTCGCGTCGATCGGGAACAGGCCGCAGAACACCACGGGAATGGAGGGCTTGAAGCCGGCGAGCGGTTCGCTGGCGGGCTTGCCCTCGTCCGTCACCGTGTCGCCGACGTCCGTCTCTGCCACCGTCTTGATGGAGGCCGTGAAGAAGCCGATCTCGCCCGGGCCGAGTTCCGGCACCGTCGCCATCTTCGGCGTGAAGATACCCACCCGGTCCACCTGGTGCGTGGCACCGCTGGACATCAGGCGGATCTTCGAACCCTTCTTCATGGCACCGTCGAAGATGCGTACCAGCACGACAACGCCGAGGTAGGCGTCATACCAGCTGTCCACCAGCAGCGCCTTCAACGGCGCGTCCCTGTCGCCCTTCGGTGCGGGCAGCCGGGTCACCAGCGCCTCCAGCACGTCGGAGATGCCGAGGCCGGTCTTGGCCGAGATCATCACCGCATCGGATGCGTCGATGCCGATCACGTCCTCGATCTGTTCCTTGATCCGGTCAGGCTCCGCGGCCGGCAGGTCGATCTTGTTGAGCACGGGAACGATGTCGAGATCGTTGTCGATGGCCAGGTAGACGTTGGCCAGGGTCTGGGCTTCCACACCCTGGCTGGCATCGACCACCAGCAGCGCGCCCTCGCAGGCGGCAAGGCTGCGGCTGACCTCGTAGGAAAAATCCACGTGGCCGGGCGTGTCGATCAGGTTGAGCTCGTAAAGCTCCCCGTCTTTCGCCTTGTAGCTCAACCGCACGGTCTGCGCCTTGATGGTGATGCCGCGTTCGCGCTCGATATCCATCGAATCGAGCACCTGCGCCTGCATCTCCCTGTTATCAAGGCCGCCAGTAGCCTCGATCAACCGGTCGGCAAGCGTGGACTTGCCGTGATCGATGTGGGCAACGATAGAGAAATTTCGGATGTTCTTGAGGTCCATGGCGGCGGAGTATTAGGTCTGCCCGCCTGCCCTTGCAAGCCCGCTGTTGCAGCGGCGTCGATTGATCTTGCCATGGGCGTGGCTGGGGGATCGCGGAAGGGCGTGTCCGGGGACCAAATCCGCAACCGGGATCGCGTGTTCATGGACAGTCGCCGTCAGCCGGTCAGTCCCTGCCCGACACGTCCAGTTCCTCCAGAAGCCGCCGTGCATCCTCCGCCTCCGGCGCTTCCGCATCGCGATTGATCACGGCCAGCAGGTCGGCACGGGCACCTTCCAGTTCCCCCGCCGCTGCCTGCGCCCGTGCCCGTTCTATCAGGGCGTGCGGCTGGTCGGGTTGCAGGGCGAGGGCGTTGGCGATGTCGCTGTCTGCCCCTGCCCTGTTGCCATCATGGCGGTTGATCATGGCGCGGAGCGCATAGGCCTCGGCCGAGAGTTCGTCGATGCTCAGGACAAGCTCGACAGCCGCCCGCGCCTCCCCGAAGCGCCGCAGCCCGGCCAGGACGTGCGCGCGGTCCAGGTGCAGCAGCGAACTGTTGCCGCGCCAGACCAGTGCCCGGTCCAGCGCCTTCAGGGCCAGTTCATCCTCGCGCGCCAGTACCCAGAGCGCTGCCGCCTGCCCCATGATCTCGGCGGCCATGTCGGGACTGCCGACGCCGAACTTCTCTGCCAGTTCCTGCATGCGGACCGCGGCCAGCCGACCGTTGCCGGTGGCGGACAATGCAAGGGCCGCGCAATGCTCGGCGGAGGTGCCGCCACCCAGGTCACGCCATTGAAGCGCCGCCGTCAGCCCGGTGTGGGGATCGCGTTCCACCGCCGCCAGGCAGTCGGCGTAGGTATCGACGTCGGGGACTGCGGCCCGCGCCGTCGCGACGGCCAGCAGCAGGCATCCGAGCAGGGGCAACAGCCCTTGACGCATCACCGAACCGGGGTTCAAGTGCCGCCACATTCTGCCATGGACCGCTTTGTCATGATTGCCTCGCAACGTCATCTGTTCGATATGCCGGACGATATCGCCTACCTCAACTGTGCCTACATGTCGCCCCTGATGAAGCCGGTGATCGACGCGGGCGTGGCGGGCATGTCACGCAAGGCGCAGCCCTGGACGATCACGCCGCAGGATTTCTTCAGCGACAGCGAGGCGGCGCGTGGCCTGTTCGCCCGCCTGATCGGTGCGGATGCGGGTGACATCGCCATCGTGCCTTCCGCCAGCTACGGCATTGCCAGCGCCGCCGCCAATGTGCCCGTCGCGAAGGGTCAGGAAATCCTGGTCCTGGCGGAGCAGTTCCCGTCCAACGTCTACAGCTGGCGCGAACTGGCCGACAGCACCGGTGCCACCCTGCGTACCCTGAACAAGGGGCAGGACGGTGACTGGACGCGGATCATCCTGGACGCCATCAACGACCGGACAGCCATGGCCGCCCTGCCCCACAATCACTGGACCGACGGCAGCCTGATCGACCTGGTTGCCGTGGGCGCGAAACTGCGGTCCGTGGGCGCGGCGCTGGTGCTGGACCTGACGCAATCGCTCGGCGCCATGCCGTTCTCCGTGCCGGATGTGCAACCCGACTTCATGGTCAGTGCCTGTTACAAGTGGATGCTCGGCCCCTATTCCATCGGCTTCATGTACGTGGCGCCGAAGTGGCAGGCGGGGCGGCCGCTGGAACAGGGCTGGATCACCCGGGCCGGTTCGGAGAACTTTGCCCGCCTGCTCGACTATGCCGACGGCATGCAGCCCGGCGCGCGCCGCTACGACATGGGGGAGCGGTCGAACTTCGCGCTGATGCCGGGGGCGATCCAGGCCATGCAGCATCTGCTCGACTGGACGCCGGTGGCCATCTCGGAAACACTGGGCGCGCGCACCGCGGACATCGCCAGCCGTGCCGCGGCGATCGGCCTGCTGGCACCACCCGACAGCGCCCGCGCGCCGCATTTCCTCGGCCTGCGGTTTCCGGGCGGCGCGCCGGAGGGACTGGTGCAGCGGCTGGCCGCAGGGCAGGTTCATGTCAGCCAGCGCGGAGACTCCATGCGGGTCACACCGCATCTCTACAACACCGACACGGACACCGAACGGCTGATCGACGCCCTGACACGGCTGCTCTGAGCCAGCGATCCCGAGGGAGAACGGAACGATGAAGATTGCCATTGCAGGGGCCGCAGGCCGGATGGGCCGCATGTTGCTGACGGAGGTCAATGGCACCGACGGGGCCGAGATAGCGGGTGGCCTAGAGCGTGCGGGATCACCCGATATCGGCACCGACCTCGGCAGCCTGATAGGTCTCGCGCCGCTGGGTATCGCCATCAGCGACGATCCGGACGTGGTCTTTGCCGCCGCCGATGTGCTGATCGATTTCACGGTACCCGCCGCCACGGTCGCCAATGCCGGGCATGCCGCCCGGCACGGCACGGCAATGGTGATCGGCACGACCGGCATGGATGCCGACCAGCAGGCGGCGGTCGACAAGGCGGCAGAGAAGGTGGCGATCGTGCAGGCCGGCAACATGTCGCTTGGCGTCAACCTGCTGGTCCAGATCACGGCACAGGTCGCCGCGTCGCTGGGCATCGACTGGGACGTGGAGGTGATGGAAATGCATCACCGCTGGAAGGTCGATGCGCCCTCCGGCACCGCGCTCATGCTGGGCAAGGCCGCCGCCGAAGGACGGGGACAGGACCACGATGCCGTCGCCGTCGGCGGGCGTCACGGCATCACGGGAGAACGGCAGAAGGGCGAGATCGGCTATGCCGCCATGCGCGGCGGCAACGTCGTCGGCGAACACTCCGTCGTGTTTGCCAGCGACAACGAACGTGTCGTCATCAGCCACATCGCCAATGACCGGGCCATCTTCGCCGCCGGGGCCGTCCGTGCGGCCATGTGGTGCGCGGGGCAGAAGCCGGGTCGCCATGACATGATCGACGTCCTGGGCATGCGCTGAAACCGGCGGCTCGCCTGCACCGGTCGTCACCCCTCCGGGGCTTGGCATCGGCCACCTGGTGTGACGCGGCGGCGGCGATCTTGCGCCCGCGCGTCGGCAGGCACAGCCCGGTGCCAGTCTTCCCTGACCATGCCGAAGGCAGATACCGGCCGATAGCGCCGATTTCCTTGTCGTCCACCCTTCACATCGGCGCGCAGGCGTCCGACAATCACCCCGGCACAACAGACTGGGGAGGATGCTGGCTGTGGATCAGGGATACATACGTTCCGGTGATCGCGAGATGGATCGCGATACGCTGAATGCGCGGGTGGCGAAGGCCGCAGGCGGTTTCCGGGAACTTGGCGTGGGGCCGGACGATGCTGTCTGTCTGCTGCTGCGCAACGACTTTGCATTCTTCGAGGCTTCGATGGGCGCCACGATGGCCGGTGCCTACGCGGTGCCGATCAACTGGCACGGCACGGCGGAGGAGGTCGGCTACATCCTGGACGATTGCGACGCGCGCGCGCTGGTCATCCATGCCGACCTGCTGCCCGGCGTGGCTTCCGCCGTTCCGGAAGGCTGCGCGGTACTGGTCGTTCCGACACCGGTGGAGGTCATGGAGGCCTATCGCATCGCGGCCGAAGAAGCCCTGGTGCCAGCAGACCGGACGGACTGGAATGCCTGGCTCGAATCCCGATCACCGATGACCAGCGAACCGCTCACCACCCGCGGCAACATGATCTACACCTCCGGCACCACGGGGAATCCGAAAGGCGTCCGGCGGGAGCCCGTGACCGCGGAGCAGCTGGAAAAGCAGTACCAGACGTTCACCCACGTGTTCGGCGTCAGTGTCGATCCGTCGATCCGTACCGTCGTCACCGGCCCGATGTACCACTCCGCCCCCAATGCCTACGGGCTCTTCGCGGCGCGATGCTGCGGCCTGGTGGTGCTGCAGCCCCGCTTCGATGCGGAGGAACTGCTGGCGCTGATCGAGAAGGAGCGGCTGACCCACATCCACATGGTTCCAACCATGTTCGTGCGGCTGCTGAAGCTGCCCGAGGACGTGCGCAACCGCTATGACCTGTCGTCGCTGAGGTTCGTCGTCCATGCCGCCGCGCCCTGCCCGCCCGACGTCAAGCGGCGGATGATCGAATGGTGGGGACCGGTGATCAACGAATACTACGGCGGGACCGAGACCGGGGCCGTCTTCTTCCATACGTCGGAAGAGGCATTGCGGAAACCGGGCACGGTCGGGCGTCCGGTGCCCGGCGCGGAAGTCCGTGTCGTCGACGACAACAAGCAGCCGCTGGGTCCGAACGAGATCGGCGAGATCTACATGCGGGCGAATTCGTGGCCCGATTTCACCTACAACAAGAATCCGGAGAAACGGGCCGAGGCCGGTCTGGATCACCTGATCACCTGTGGTGATGTCGGCTACCTGGACGACGAAGGGTTCCTGTTCCTCTGCGACCGCAAGAAGGACATGGTCATCTCCGGCGGTGTGAACATCTATCCCGCCGAGATCGAGGCCGTGCTGATCGGCATGCCCGGCATCAAGGATTGCGCCGTGTTCGGAATACCGGACGAGGAATTCGGCGAGTCCCTGTCCGCGCACGTGGAACTGGCCGAAAGCAGCATCACGGAATCCGATGTGCGCAGCTATGTCGCCGGCCACCTGGCACGCTTCAAGGTGCCGAAGGAGATCGTCTTCGCCCGCGACCTGCCGCGAGAGGATTCGGGCAAGATCTTCAAGCGCAAGCTTCGCGCGCCCTACTGGGAGGAGGCCGGTCGCCAGATCTGAGTGCGAGGCGCGCGCGCCACATCCCGATCGCTATCCGCGGCCCAGGCCCAGGCCATTGTCCCTGTTCGTGATCAGGCATCGAGATCACGCATGTAGTAGAGCAGGTCGATGCTCGGTGCCGTTCCGGTCAGCCGGGTCAGGATCGCATGCGCCTGTCCGCGATGGTGGGTCTGGTGATTGAAGAAATGGCCCATGACCGCATCGAGGGACTGGGTGAAGGGCTCACCCGACGTGTTGCGGTAACTGATGTCGGCGAGGAAATCCGCCTCCTCGCGGGCTTCGACGTAGTCGATGATCCGGTCATCCTCCACCCGGCGCGCCGCGCGCAATTCCGCCAGGTCGTCGGTGATCTTCCTGTCGAGGCGGGTTTCCTCCGGCCCGTCACCGCGCAAGCGACGCAGCCAGATGCGATCCGCGACGATCATGTGGTTCAGGGTACCCGACAGGGACCCGAAGAATGCGCCTGCATCACCGGTGAACTGGTCGGCGGAGACTTCTGCCGTTGCGTCGTAGATCAACCCGTTGGCCCAGGCGTTATAGGCAGCGAAGCGTGCGAAATAGGGCTTGAACATCCTTGTTCCCCTCCTGTTCCAGATGCATTCGAGATAGCGCCGAAGCATCTGATGGCAATGGCATGATGGACTTTCGGTGATGCTGACGCCATTCTCCCGCCGCTGCGGTGCCAACCACCGAGATGACCTGTGACGCGAGGGCTCGAGACCAGATGCTGCGACGGCTTTACGACTGGACACTTGGCCTTGCCGGTCATCGCCGCGCCGCACCCGCCCTGGGTTTGATCAGCTTTGTCGAAAGCAGCATCTTTCCGATTCCGCCGGACGTCATGCTGATCCCGATGATTCTCGCCGACCGTCAGCGCGCCTTCCGACTGGCGCTGATCGCCACGATCTGTTCCGTGCTCGGCGGCCTGGCGGGCTACGCGATCGGCGTGTTCCTGTTCGACCAGTTTGCCGAGCCATTGATCGATTTCTACGGCTATGCCGAGGCATTCGCGAAGTTCAGCATCGGGTACCAGGAACACGGTGGCTGGGCCGTATTCGTCTTCGGCGTGACCCCCTTCCCCTACAAGGTCATCACCATCGCCAGCGGCGTGACGCGGCTGGACCTGCTGACCTTCGTGATCGCCAGCGTTGCGGCACGGGGGTTGAGGTTCTTCGTCGTGGCGACGCTGCTCTGGTATTTCGGGGAGCCGATCAGGCGGTTCATCGAGAGGTATCTCGGGCCGCTGTTCATCCTGTTCGTGGTCTGCCTCATCGGCGGCTTCATCGCGATCCGTTTCGTTTTCTGAGGCGGACCGGGACGCGTTCCCGGTGCCACGCGCGTCAGCCTGCTGCCAGGTTGGCCTTGGCGTCCTGCAGCATCGCGACGAACCTTTCCTGGTCTTCCTTTGCCATGCCCCTGGTCAATTGCCTGTGCATGACCCGTGCGCGCTCGGTCATCTCGATGATCAGCGGCCGGACCTCGTCCGTCAGGTAGACACGCTTGGCCCGGCGATCCTGCAGGTCCGGGCGACGTTCGACCCAGCCCTTGGATTCCAGCCGGTCGAGCAAGTCCCCCAGGGCGACCTTGCCGATGTCCAGCAGTTCGGCGAGTTCGGTCTGGTTCACGCCGTCGGACCGGATCAGGTAGACCAGCACCCGCCACTGGGACCGGGTCAGGTTCAGGTCCCTGACCCGGCGATCGTATTCCCGCGTGATCAGCCGCGCGACTTCGGTGATCAGGAATTCGAGGTTCCTGTTGTGGGGGTCGTCATCCGACATGGCTGAATGGGTCCGATTCCTGACTGTATGGGACCTGTATCATACGCATGAATGACCATCTTGCGCCCCCCGGCGCCCGAAACGGTGTACGGCGTGGCGTCACGCCGCCATGTTCAGCAGGGTCAGGATGTCGTCGATCCCGTTTACCTTGCGCGGATTCGTGTGCAGCCGGCGGTCCTGCAGTCTGTTCTTCGCCACAAGGTGGTAGTTGTCGGGCCCCACACAGACCGCGCTCAGGCTGCGCGGCAGCCCGAGGCCGTCGATGAATTCATGTACCACGTCACCGGCCGGCTCACCGGGCTTGCCGAATGCTTCCGCAATGATCTTCTGGCGTTCGCGGTGCATGTCCTCTTCCGCGTTCCAGCGCAGCACGGTCGGCAGCATGATGCAGCTGGTATAGCCATGTGGCACGTCACAGGTGCCGCCGAGAATGTGGCCAATGGCATGGCTGGCACCCATCGGCACCCCGGCAACGACCGCGGTCATGGAAAGCCAGG
>CAJYBQ010000036.1 GCA_913064755.1 uncultured Alphaproteobacteria bacterium | reverse complement strand
TTCAGGCCGACAGGTGGCGTGATCATGCCGATTTCCATGTTCACCACCATGATGATGCCCAGATGGATCGGGTCGATGCCCAGGTTGATGGCAATCGGGAACACCAGCGGTGCCACGATGACGATCAGGCCCGAAGGCTCCATGAACTGCCCGCCGATCAGCAGGATCAGGTTGACGATCACCAGGAACATCACCGGCCCGAACCCGGCATCCAGCATGGCCCCGGCGATGGACTGCGGTATCTGTTCCTCGGTCAGGACATGCTTCAGGATCAGCGCGTTGGCGATGATGAACATCAGCATCACCGACAGCTTCCCCGCCTCCAGCAATGTCTTGCGCGTGTCGGGGTGCCAGAGGACCGCGACGGTGTCCCAGATGCGGCGCCCCAGGCCGCGCCGCGCCGCATGGTCGGCGAAGGGGCCCATGTCGCGATAGACGAAGTTGGCGATGATGAAGGAATAGACGGCGGCAACCGCGGCGGCCTCGGTCGGCGTGAAGATGCCGCCGTAGATGCCGCCCAGGATGACCACGATCAGGAACAGGCCCCAGCCCGCATCCCTGGCCGACGCCAGGATCTCGCCGAACCCGGCCCAGGGTTGTGCCGGCAGGTTCTTGATGCGGGCCGCGCTATAGATCCCGATCATCAGCATCACGCCGGCCAGCAGGCCGGGAATGACGCCGGCCAGGAACATGCGCCCGACCGAGACGTCCACTGCCGCCGCGTAGACCACCATGACGATGGACGGCGGGATCAGGATGCCGAGCGTGCCCGCGTTGCAGATGACACCGGCCGCGAATTCCTTGGTGTACCCAACCTCCCGCATGCCGGCGATGATGATGGTGCCGATGGCGACGACGGTTGCGGGCGACGAACCGCTCAATGCCGCGAACAGCATGCAGGCAAAGACGCCCGCAATGGCCAGCCCGCCGCGCATGTGGCCGACGCAGGCGACCGCGAAGCGGATGATGCGCCGTGCCACGCCGCCGGTGGACATGAACGACGAGGCCAGGATGAAGAACGGGATCGCCAGCAGGGTGTAATGCCCGTCGAAGGCCGAAAACAGCGTCTGCGCGATGGAGGCGAGCGAGGCGTCCGAATAGACCAGCAGGAACAGGATGCTGGACAGGCCGAGCGAGACCGCGATCGGCACACCGATCAGCATCAGCCCGATCACGAGGATGAAGAGCAGCAGAGCGGACATGGCTGTCAGCCTCCCTTGCCGATGCCGGTGCCGGGGCCGGTACTGGTGCCCGGCGCGGATTCTTCCAGTGTCCTGGCGGCGGCCTTGACGTCATCCTCGGCCTCGTGGCTGACGATGATCAGCCTTTGCCGGTCGCCAAGCACGCGCCAGCCAGCCTGCAGGAAGCGCAGCGTCAGCAGCACCATGGACAGCGGCAGGATGAAATAGGGAATGAAGCGGGGAAGCTTCTCGTAGGCCTCCCCCTCGTTGCGCCAGTCGGCAAGGAACTGCAGGAAGCCGGGCATCGGAATGTCGTTCACTTCCATGAACGACGCGGTCCCGGCGAATTTCCACCAGTAGTTCCAGCCCCCCACCAGCAACAGCACCGAGAAGGCGATGCAGGCGACGACGGCCAGCAGGGTCAGCAGCTTCGCAAGCGACGGCGAGAGGCGCATGACCAGCGCGTCGACACCCAGGTGCGCGGTGATCTTCACGCAGTAGGAAGCGCCGAGCAGCACCATCCAGGCGAACAGGTAGACCGTCGCCTCCAGCGCCCAGAGAATGTTCTCGTTGAAGACATAGCGCGCGATCACGTTGGCGAACGTGATCAGGGTCATCAGACCCAGGAACAGCGCGATCAGGTTCTCTTCCAGCTTGTCGAGAAGACTGGATTGGCTCTGCTGCATCAGACCGGCCTCCGTGCCCCGTTTATCTTGTCCGGCGGCAATTTCACCACCCGGTTCAAGCGCCGGGTGAAGGGCCGGAAACAATCAGGAGCCGTTCTCGTTGCGGATCCCGGGTGCCCGCCACCTGTGCGGAGGGGGCACCCGGACCCTTCTGGTCGTCAGGCCGGACCGGGTCCGGCCAGGTCGTCGGTACCGATCAGCTGCCGGCGCCCTGTGCAGCGGCGATCAGGTCTTCACCCACGTCGTCCTTGAACTTGTCCCAGACCGGCTTCATGGCCTTGATCCAAGCGGCACGCTGTTCGGCCGTCAGGGTACGGACCGGGCTGCCGGCCTGCATGATCAGCTTCTTGTTCTCTTCGTTGATCGCGGTCGATTCGGCGTTACGGCTCGCGGTCACTTCCTTCAGGATGGTGGCGAGCTGGTCGCGCACGTCACCGGGCAGGCCGTCCCACCATTCGGTGGAGGTCACGACCAGGTAGTCGATGATGCCGTGGTTGGATTCGGTCACGCCGTCCTGAACCTCGAAGAACTTCTGGCCATAGATGTTGGACCAGGTGTTCTCCTGGCCGTCGATGACGCCGGTCTGCAGCGCGCCGTAGACTTCCTTGAACGACATCTTCTGCGGGTTCGCGCCCAGTGCCTCGAACTGCGCCTGCAGCACGTCGGATGCCTGGATGCGGAACTTCAGGCCCTTGGCGTCGGACGGATCGAGCAGCGGCTTGTTGGCCGAAAGCTGCTTCATGCCGTTGTGCCAGAACGCCAGCCCCACAAGGCCACGGCGACGCATGGAACCCTTCAGCGCCTGGCCGGCCTCGGATGCCTGGAACGCGTCAACCGCTGCCACGTCCTTGAACATGAACGGCAGATCGAACAGGCGGAACTTCTTGGTGAACTTCTCGAACTTCGACAGCGACGGCGCGGCCATCTGGACGTCGCCCAGCAGCATCGCCTCCAGCACCTTGTCGTCGTCATACAGCTGCGAACTCGGGAAGACCTCCATGCAGGCCTTGCCGTTCATTTCCGCGTTCACCCGCTTTTCCAGCAGCGTCGCGGCAATGCCCTTCGGATGCTTGTCGGTGTTGGTCACGTGGCTGAACTTGATGACGATCTCGCCGGGCTGGCAGGCGTCGGACGCCTGTGCGGTGCCGGCGGACAGGGCAAGCGCCCCCAGTGCGCAGGCCGTAACAATGATCTTTTTCATGATGGTTCGAATCCTCCTGATTGACTGCTGTGGCCGCGTTTCATCGCGGTCCTGACGCATTGTCTCCCCATGTGTGGCAATCTATCCGGCATTTTGATGCAACGCCAGCGCCAGAAGGTGTTGATTTCCCCGTCCGCATTGGCTACATCCTCGCCGCGTGCGGTCCCTTCGTCTAACGGTTAGGACGCGAGATTTTCATTCTCGAAATAGGGGTTCGATTCCCCTAGGGACTACCACCTCCCCCGCGCAACTCCGGTCGGGCCCATGGCCTGCGGGGAGAGAGCAACTGACCGCGCGGCACCGCGCCAGGTGACGCCCCTCGGCCCGCGCATCGGTTCACCGCCTGTCAGGTCCCTCCCGATATCCCGGGTCATTGCAGGCCCCGCCGACGGGTTGGTTCTGCCCGTGTTCGGACCGAACGAAACAGCAAGCTCGCGCCGGACGGGAACGAACCATGAGCCAGACCAAACTCGAAGACCTCAGCATCCTGTGCCTGGACGACCATGCCTTCATGCTGGACATCATGGTGGCCAGGCTCGGAAAGCTCGGCATCTCACAGGTCGTAACCGGGGAAACAGCGGCCGATGCACTGGCGCTGGTCAACACCGACCTGAAAGCCTTCGATGTGCTGTTGTGCGATCTGAACATGCCGGACTTCGACGGGATCGAATTCATGCAGGCACTGTCCGCATCCGGCTATGCGGGTGGCGTCGGCATCGTCAGCGGCGCGCATGATGTCGTGATCGAGGCCGCGGAGGCCTTTGCCGGCGCCTGCGGAATCCGGCTCCTCGGAACCCTGAAGAAGCCTTTCACGACAGACGAACTTGGCCAACTGCTGTCGAAGGCCCTTGCCTGATCAGCCCACCCAGATACCGCACACGGCGCCGGACCGGCTTCCCGCCCGGCCCGTGCAACAAGGACTGTACGCCAGGCCTTCCTTCTCGAAACAGGGTGCGGTTTCTCAAGGGCCACCGCCTCCCCCCGCTCATCGCTGAAATCAGTGATAACGCCGATTGTCCGGCACAACTCACCCCCCGGTCAGCCGTTCCCGCAATTCCGTCTTCAGCACCTTGCCGTAATTGTTCTTCGGCAGCGCATCGACGAAGACATAATCCTTGGGGCGCTTGAAGCGGGCGATGTTGTCGAGGCAGAGGCGGTCCAGCGACGGTTCGTCGGCCGAGCCATTCTCGCCACGCACGACGAAGGCCACCACTTCCTCGCCCCAGTCGGCGTGCGGGCGACCGACGACGGAGACTTCGGCGACGCCGGGGTGGCGCAACAGCACTTCCTCGATCTCGCGCGGGTAGATGTTGCTGCCGCCGGAGATGATCATGTCCTTCGACCGGTCCTTCAGGGTCAGGAAGCCGTCCGCGTCGAACGCGCCGACGTCGCCGGTGTGCAGCCAGCCGTTGCGCAGGGTTTCCGCCGTTGCCTCCGGATTGCGCCAGTATCCCTTCATCACCACGCGGCCACGGGCGATGATCTCCCCCGTCTCCCCCACCGGGACCGGTTGATCGTCCGCGTCCACGACCCGCACCTGCACGTCCGTGCGCGCGGTTCCGGCGGAACCGAGGCGTTCCATGTACCGGGGGTGGTCCACCATGCCATGCAGGTCGCGCGACAGGCCGGTGATGGTCATCGGAGCCTCCCCCTGGCCGTAGATCTGCACGAACTTCTGCCCCAGCATCTCCATCGCCTGCACCAGGTCGGCGACATACATCGGGCCACCGCCGTAATAGACGGTCTTCAGGTTGCGGGTATCGGCGTCGCCCGTCCTGGGGTCATTGATCAGCCGGTGCACCATGGTGGGTGCCAGGAATTGCCCCGTGCCCGGCCAGGCCTCGATCAGGCGCAGGTTCTCGGCCGGGTCGAAGCCGCCCGATTCGGGGATCACGTGCACCCCTGCCCGCACCGTGTGCGGCAGGCCGTAGAGACCCGATCCATGGCTCAGCGGCGCGCTGTGGATGATGGCATCGCCGGGGCTGACCCCGTCCACGTCGACGAAGAAGTTCATGGTCTGCATCAGCAGGTTCAGATGCGTGATCATCGCGCCCTTGGGGCGGCCCGTGGTGCCGGAGGTATAGAACAGCCAGGCCAGGTCATCGTCCGGCACATCCACCGGTTCGGCCAGCCCGTCCCCCGCCAGCAGGCGCTCGTACTCGGCGGAGCCGGCCATCAGGACCCGCGGTGCCGGGTCCAGCCCGGCCACGGCCTGCTCCATCACCTCACCCAGGTCATCGGTCGAAAGAACCAGCCTTGCCTGTGAATTTTCAAGGATATAGCCCAGTTCCTTCGGATGCAGCTTTGCATTGACCGGCACTGCCGCCAGCCCGGCCCACCAGATCGCGTACTGGGCCTCGTGATAGAAGCTGCTGTTCTTCTGCACGATGGCAACCGTGTCGCCGCGCACCAGGCCAAGCCGGTGCAACAGCCCCTCCGCCAGCCGCGCGGAGCGGTCGGCGAGGCGGCGATAGTCATGCGTCACATGGGTGCCCAGCGCCACCGCGGGCAGGTTTCCGTAGACCCTGGCTGTACGCCACAGGTGTTGCGCCTGATTCATCCCGTGCCCTCCCCGGCAACCCAATGACATTCAGCGGTGTGGATCGGTGCCGCGTCCCGGACCCGCGGGTCCCGGCGCGTCAGCTGTCCGTGCGCTTGTCGAAATGCGCGTCGTAGCGGCTGCCGCCCTGGTCCATCGCCACGGTGACGAAGACAGCTACCGTGCCGCACTGGTCAGCGACCCCCGCACCAGCGCCGATCACGCCGCCAAGCCGCAGGTAGGCCTTGATCAAGGGCGGCATGGCCTTCCAGACCCGCCGGGCATCGATCTCGTCCTTCGGCACCAGCGCCATGTCCACGTAGCGTTCGGGCAGGGCGCGCACCGATTTCTCGGGATCCCCCGCATGGAAGTGGCGCAGGTAGCTGAGCGATTCGGCATGGGCCTGCGGGTCGCGGCCATGGAAGCTGGCACAGCCGAACAGGGTCGTCAGTTCGTGTTCCGCCAGGTAGGCCGCGATGCCGCGCCACAGGAGCTGGATCGTCGCCTTGGAGCGATGGCTGGACGCGACGCAGGACCGCCCGAGTTCCAGCAGCTGCTCCATCGGCTGTTCCATCAGGGGCGACAGGTCGTATTCGTCGGCGGAATAGAACCCGCCGTTGTCACGGGCAACCACGCCGCGCAGCAGGCGATAGGAACCAACCAGCTGCTCCCCCTCGTCCATGCCGCGATCGACCACGATCAGGTGGTCGCAGATGTCGTCATACCGGTCCATGTCCAGGCGCAGACGGCGCGCCAGCGGTGTCGGGCGGGCCCCCATCTCGTCGTAGAAGACCGTGTAGCGCAGCGCCTGCGCCGCGCGGATCGCATCCCGGTCACGGGTGATGTAGACCTCCAGGTTCCCGGCCGAACAGACCGGCCCCTTGGCAGGCAGGACCCAGCGCATGCGCTGGTTGCCCAACCGCGACGCGGCAGCACCGGCGCTGGCCATGGCGGAAACGGCGGCGGTGCCGTCCTGGGTGTCGGCCACCAGGTGCCCGTCCAGCCCGGCCTTCTTCAGCCGACGCCTGCGCATCAGCTTGTTGGCCGCCAGTTTCGGCAGCACGATGACATTGCGAATGACACCGCCCGGCATGCCAGGCCTTTTCGGCTGCAAGCCGCGTCGCTTGCGCCAGGGCAGTTTTCTCATGGCGCTCAATGCCGTCTCCCCGAAATCAGGTGATGCCTGACGCGAACCGCCAAACGGATGTTATCAGCGCACGTGGCTGGCCCTTCCGAACTTCCAACAGAAGGTATAGTGCCGTCCATATAGGGTCAATTCGTGGCAATGGTCAGCATGGTATCACGTGACACCATGCCCGATTTGCTGAACCATGCCTTTCGGCCCGAGGGAAACGACACCATGACAGACGCATTCATACCGGCCCTGGTGACGTTCTTCGTCATCATCGATCCCATCGGACTGGCTCCCATGTTCGCGACCCTGACCGAAGGCACCGATGCCGCGCACAAGCGGCGCATGGCGGTCCGATCGGTCCTGATATCGGCCATCATCATCGCCGGGTTCGCCTATGGCGGGGCCTTCCTGCTGGGGGCGCTGGGCATCACGCTGGAGGCCTTCCGGGCGGCGGGCGGCATCCTGCTGTTCCTCATCGCGCTGGACATGGTGTTCGAGAAACGGGCGGAGCGACGCGAGAAGCGCAACGACCACATCAGGGAACAGCAGGAAATCGCGCCAACCGACATTTCGGTGTTTCCGCTGGCGATCCCGCTGATGGCCGGACCCGGCGCCATCGCCACGATCATGCTCTACATGAAGGATGCGGGCGACGACGTGATCTCGCAGATGACCGTCCTGGGCGCCGCGGGGAGCAACCTCGTCGTCTGCCTGCTGGTCTTCCTGATGGTGGGTCCGTTGATCCGCCTGCTGGGGGAGACCTTCGCACAGACCATCGGCCGGATCCTGGGCGTCATCCTGGCCGCGCTGGCGGTGCAGCTCGTGTTCGACGCGATCGCCAATACCTTCGGCACCTGACTGCCACGCGTGGCCCTGATCCCAGGCCCCGCCGACCTCGATTCCCCGGTCTCGGTTCCCGGCCTCAGTTCCCCGGCCTCAGTGCCCCGGCCTCAGTTCCCCGGCCTCAGTTTCCCCGGGCGACGAAGAACGGGTTCTCGAAACCGGGCTTGCCGTAGCCAAGGGGGCGGCCCACGTCACCGGCGACATCGCCCCCGGCAATCACCGTGATGCTGCCACCCGCACCGGCCAGCACGGCATGACCGGCGGCGATGTCCCATTCCATCGTGCGGCCAAGACGCGGGTACATGTCCGCCGCCCCTTCCGCCACGCGACAGAGTTTCAGGGACGACCCGGCGGATACCAGGTCGGCCACGTCGAAATCGGCCAGGTAGTCGTCGGTGGCGCTGTCGCGATGCGAACGGCTGGCCACGACGACCAGCCCGGTGTCGGGTGCCGCCCGTGCCGTCACGGCCACCGCCGCGCCATCACCGTCACGCCGCCAGGCGTCGCCTGCCCCCCGCGACCAGTAGGTCTGGCCCAGGGCGGACAGATGCACCACGCCCAGGGTCGGCTGACCGTTTTCGATCAGCGCGATGTTGACCGTGAACTCGCCGTTGCGGTTGATGAATTCGCGGGTACCGTCCAGCGGATCGACCAGGAAGAAGGTACCACCGGAAATGTCGGGAATGCTGCCTGCCGCCACCGATTCCTCGGCCACGACCGGAATGTCACCGGCAACCTCGGCCAGGCGCTTCAGGATGATTTCCTCCGCCCTTTCGTCGGCATCGGTCACCGGGGACTTGTCATCCTTCACCCGGGTCGCGATCTCGCCCTCGTAGATTTCCAGGATCGCCAGACCGGCCTCGATGGAAACATCGACCAGGCTGTCGACCAGCGCCTGCCGGTCGGTCACGCGTCCGCCCTCCGTGGCCATGCTCAGCGTCCCCCGGCCACGTCGATGAACGACCCGGTGACATAGGACGCGGAATCCGACAGCAGCCAGAGAACCGCCTCCGCCACTTCCGCCGCCGAACCGACACGTTGCATCGGCACCGCGGTACGGAATCGCTCCACCCGTTCGGCATCGCCCGCGGCCGCATGGATTTCCGTATCGATCAGGCCAGGCCGCACGGCGTTCACCCGGATACCTTCCGCCGCCAGTTCCTTGGCGAGGCCGATGGTGAAGGTGTCCATCGCGCCCTTGGACGCGGCGTAGTCGACGAACTCCCCGGGGCTGCCCAGCCGGGCCGCGGCGGACGACACGTTGACAATGGCACCGCCGGGGCCGCCGTGTTCCTTCGACATGCGCAGCGTGGCTTCGCGCGCGCAGAGGAACGACCCGGTGACATTGACGGCCAGGATGCGGTTGATCCGCTCCGCCGTCATGTCGGCAACCCGGCCGGTCTGGTCGATGATGCCGGCGTTGTTGACCAGCGCGGTCACCGGACCCAGTTCCTGGTCGACCAGGCGGAACATGGCCTTCGCGTCGGCCTCCTCCGCCACGTCGGCATGGGCCATCATGGCCTCGCCGCCATTGTCGCGGATCGTCTTCACCACGTCCTGTGCCGCTGCCTTGTTGCGGGCATAGTTCACGCAGACCTTGTAGCCCTGCTCGGCACCCAGGCGCGCGACCTCTGCGCCAATCCCCCGGCTGCCACCGGTAACGACCAGTACGCGATCCATATCCATCCTCCACATTCCCTGCTGGGGGCGGAGGTAACCACCTGCCGACCTGAACGGTCAAGCAGGCTTGGCGCGGACGCGCAACCATGGGGCTGGTCGCCCGGCGGCCGGAAGGGCAAAGTGACCCGATGAGCAGAATCCCAGAATCACGCGGGGTCGTGCCGCCTTCCCTGCAGGTCGCGCCCGCCCCCGATCACCCCGATCTGACACGCCGCATGACCGGCATCGACCACGCGGGCGCGCCGGTCGAGACCTCGGTCACCGTGGAACACGCCCTCACCCTGTTCCTGAACGGGCAGGAGATCGTGACGATGATGACCATCGGCGATCACCCGGAATGCCTGGCCGTCGGCTACCTGACCAACCAGAACATGCTGCGCGCCGATGACGAGATCACGGCGGTGGAGGTGGACGGGACCAGGGGCCATGTCTTCGTGAAGACCGCCCGCCGCACCGACTACGAATGGAAGCTGAAACGCCGGACGCTGACGTCGGGCTGCGCCCAGGGCACGGCCTTCGGTGACGTCATGGAACGCTTCGACCAGGTGCGGCTGGACCCGGACGCGCGGCTGCAGACGTCGTGGCTCTATGCCCTGTCCCGCCAGATCAACCAGACGCCGTCGCTGTACCTCGCCGCCGGGGCGATCCACGGCTGCGTGCTGTGCGAACAGGACCGGCCCCTGATCTACATGGAAGACGTCGGCCGCCACAACGCGGTGGACAAGATCGCGGGCTACATGCGCCTCAACGGCGTCTCACCGGTCGGCAAGTGCTTCTACACCACCGGCCGCCTGACCTCGGAAATGGTCATCAAGACGGTACAGATGGAATTGCCGATCCTGATTTCCCGCTCCGGCTTCACCGCGTCGGGTGTCGACCTGGCGCGGCAGGCCAACCTGACCCTGATCGGACGGGCCAGGGGCAAGCGTTTCATCCGCCTTTCCGGGGCGGAGCGGCTGGTCTTCGACCAGGACCCCGACACGGTGGCGGAGGAGGAACGGGGCCGCAATCGCAAGGGTGCTACGCAATGACCGGAACATCTGCCGATCCGCATCCGGGCATTGCCGGGCTGGTCCTCGCGGGCGGGCTGGCCCGACGCATGGGGGGCGGTGCCAAGGCGCTGCAACCGCTGGCCGGGCGCCCCCTGCTGGCGCATGTGCTGGACCGGGTTGCCCCGCAGTGCGATGCCATGGCGCTGAACGCCAATGGCGACCCCCGCCCCTATGCCGGCTTTGGCCACCCGGTCCTGCCCGACGTGGTGGACGGCTTCGCCGGGCCGCTGGCGGGCGTGCTGACGGGGCTGGAATGGCTGGCGATGACGGACGCCGAATGGCTGCTGACCGTGCCCACCGACGCGCCGTTCCTGCCCCGTGACCTGGTGCAGCGCCTGCTGGCGGCGACCGGCGATGGTGTCGAAACCGTGGTCGCGCGGTCCGCCGGGCGCACCCATCCGGTGGTGGCGCTGTGGCACCGGTCGCTGCTGCAGCCGTTGAGGGTTGCGTTGATCGAACAGGACATCCGCAAGATCGACCGCTTCACTGCAGCGCACAAGACGCTACAGGTGGACTGGCCGACGACTGCGGGCGACCCCTTCGTCAACATCAACACACCGGACGAACTTGCCGCGGCAGAAGCCGCGCTTTCGGCCCGCGACGAAAGCCCTGGACCATGACCTCACAGCCAGAGCGTGCCATCCGGCCACGCCGCAGCTTCATATTCTCCCCCGGCCTGCGCCCCGACATGTTTCCGAAGGCCCTGGCCAGCGGCACCGATATCGTCTGCGTCGAACTGGAGGACGGCATCGCGCCCAGGGACAAGGCGGCGGCCCGCGACCTCGGTCTCGATCTGTTCGCCGAACCGCAGGCCGATGACGGGGTGGAACGGATCGTCCGCATCAACTGCCTGCGCACGGCCTTCGGCATGGCCGATGTCCAGGCCGTGCTGGACAGCGCCACACCACCCCCGGCCCTGATGCTGCCCAAGGTGATGACACCGGACGAGATCGTCTGGCTGGATGACCTGCTGACGGAACGCGGGCACGCGACCCGCCTGCACGTGATCATCGAGACCAACCAGGCGCTGGAACGGGCCAGCGAACTCGCCCAGGCCAGTCCGCGCATCGACGCCCTGTTCTTCGGCGGTGTCGACATGGCCGCGGAACTGCGCTGCGTGAATGCGTGGGAGCCGCTGCTGTACGCCCGGTCGCGGGTCGTCCACGCCGCCGCCAGCGCCGGCATCGATGCCATCGACGTGCCCTGGCTAGACCTCGACGACATGGACGGCATGGCGGAGGAAGCCCGCCGGGCGCGCGACCTGGGGTTCAGCGGCAAGGGATCCATCCACCCCCGGCAGATCGCGATTCTGAACGATATCTTCACACCCGACGATGCACAGGTCGCCCGCGCGCGCCGCATCATCGCCGCCTTCGCGGAAGCCGACACGGGGCTGGTCGTCGTCGACGGCAAGCTGATCGAGAAGCCGGTACTGAGAGAAATGCACCGCATCATCGCCGTCGCGGAACGGGTCAGCGGCTGAGTGGGCCATCCCGGGCGAAACAGATACCTCCCCCTCAAAGGAAACATACGTGTCACGTGAAGCAAGCGGCCCCGGCCGCGTCGAATTCGTCATCGTGATCGCGCTGATGACGTCGCTGATGGCACTGTCCATCGACACCATGCTGCCCGCCCTGGCCATCATGGGCGAAGACCTGAACGTCACCGACCCGACCGATACGCAGCTGGTCATATCCGTGCTGTTCGCCGGCCTGGCGCTGGGGCAACTGGTCTATGGCCCCCTGTCGGACACGCTGGGGCGCAAGCCCACGATCTTCATCGGGATTTCCGTCTTTCTCTGCGGCTGCCTGCTGTCGCTGTTCGCGCCGGACTTCGAGGTGATGCTGGCCGGTCGCCTGTTGCAGGGACTGGGTGCCGCCAGTGCACGCATCGTGCCCATGGCGCTGGTGCGTGACCAGTTCGAGGGCCGCGAGATGGCAAAGATCATGTCCTTCATCATGTCCGTGTTCATCCTGGTGCCCGTCCTGGCCCCCATGGTCGGCCAGGGCATCCTGTTCGTCACGGACTGGCGGGCGATCTTCGTCTTCTTCATCGTGCTGGCCGTGGTCGCGACAGTCTGGTTCGGCCTGCGGCAGCCGGAGACCCTGGCCAGGGAACGGCGCCGCCCCTTCTCGGTCAGCAGCATCCTGGGCGGGTTCCGGTTCTGCATCCGTGATCGGAATTCGGTCGGCTACACGCTTGCCGCCGGCTTCGTCTTCGGGCCGTTCATCGGCTACCTGGGCGCGTCGCAGCACGTGTTCCAGGACATCTTCCAGACGGGGGAGATGTTCGCCATCTGGTTCGGCGTCGGCGCGGTCGCCATCGGTGCCGCATCCATCTTCAACTCGCAGCTGGTCATGCGCTACGGCATGCGCCGGATGACGCGGGCCGGCCTGGGTGCCACCGTTGTCGCATCCGTCATCGCGGCGATCCTGTTTGCCGCCGAGCCGCCGGGCCTGTTCGGTTTCATGGTCTGGCTGATGATCGTGTTCTTCTGCACCGGCATCTGCTTCGGCAACCTGAATGCGCTGGCGATGGAGAACACCGGCCACATGGCCGGCGTCGCATCGGCCTTCGTCGGTTTCGGGTCGACCATGCTTGCCGTTCCGCTGGGCACCACCATCGGCGCACAACTGGGCGACGACACCCTGCCGCTGATCATCGGCTTTGCGGTTCTGCCTGCCATCGCGCTGGCGCTGCCGCAAGCGGAAATCCTGACACGCGTGATGCGATCCTCACTGCTCGACATTCTGGGCGAGGATTTCATGCGCACCGCGCGCGCCAAGGGGCTGCCACCCGGAAAAGCGCTGGTGAAATATCCATTACGGATGGCGCTCAACCCCTTCATTGCCGATATCGGTAACCTGTTGCCGGAAGTGATTTCAGGCGCGGCGATCGTGTCCATCGTCCTGTCGCTGCCAACGACAGGCCCGATGCTGCTGAACGCACTTCAGAGCCAGGACATGTACCTTGCCGGGTCGTTCCTGATGTTCCTTGCGGCGCTGACTGTTGTCGGGACGCTGATTTCAGACCTTGCGCTGGCAATGCTTGATCCGCGCATCCGGCTTGGCGGGGAGGGCGCACGATGACCGACACGCCGATTGAACATTACGTCAACAAGGCTGAATTCGACCCGAACACGCTGGTGACCCTGACGCCGGAGCAGGAACGCTTCTATATGGCGTCGCAGTGGCAGTTGATGTGGTGGAAACTGAAGCGCCACAAACTCGCTGTCATAAGCGGC
>CAJYBQ010000035.1 GCA_913064755.1 uncultured Alphaproteobacteria bacterium | reverse complement strand
GGCGCCGGCGGCCGCGGTGGCGGGTCGGGCGGGCCGGGCGCAGCGAGCCGTCGCCCTCGACGAGGGCGGCACGTAGGAAATGTCCCTGGCCTTGCTGGCCGCGGTACTGAGCGACTGGTGCGGTACCATCTCGGCAATGCTGAACGACGACACCATCACCGGCCGTGGTCCCCGCCCCCTCGCGGAAGCCATGGTGAGCGACCTGGCACAACGGCGCAACATGCTGCGCCTGGCCGTGCAATGCCACGGAACGCTGGAACAGCAGGTGGCAGAAGACGCGGTGCTGGCCTTCAAGCAGGTCACCGCGGGTGGCCTGGCGCAACTGGGCGGCATGGTGGAAGACCGCTTCCCCCGCATCACCAGGGGTGAAGGCCCGACGTTGCTGCTGCAGATATATGCCCTGATCGTCGGGCTGTGGCAGTTGGCCGAACCCGCCCGGTCCGCCCGCGCCATCCTGGAACGCCCCGAATTCAGGGATCTCAGGCCGGATTTCGAACATGCGCTGACCAGCGGCGTAACGGCGATCCTGCAAGGCGCCCTTGATAACTGACCATTGGTCATTATTCTTCATGCAGCAGGCATTCAGGCCTCGTCTGGTTCCAGGGAGCGCGTGAAGATGGTCGATTTCGTACTGAACGGCGATGCGGTTTCGGTTGACGTGGAGCCTGACACGCCGCTGCTCTGGGTGCTTCGCGACACCCTCGGCAAGACCGGCACCAAGTTCGGCTGCGGCGTGGCCGCGTGCGGGGCCTGTACCGTGCACGTCGACGGGGTGGCCGCGCGCACCTGCGTGCTGCCGGTCGAAGCCGTCGCCGGATCGGAAGTGACCACCATCGAAGGCATCGCGGACGGTGGCGCCCGCCACAGGGTCCAGCAGGCCTGGATCGACGCGCAGGTGCCGCAATGCGGCTATTGCCAGCCCGGCATGATCATGGCCGTGACCGCGCTGCTGGCCGAGAACCCGGCACCGACCGACGCCGACATCGACGATGCCATCACCAACATCTGCCGCTGTGGCACCTACAGCCGTATTCGCAGCGCGATCCATCGCGCCGCCCGCGCTTGAGGGAGCAACCTGCCATGGCACGCAAGAAGGACACTACCGAAGGCAAGCCCCGCAGCCGCGCCCGTCGCCGCTTCCTGATCGGCAGCACCGTTGCGGCGGGTGGACTGTTCGTCGGCTGGCAATTGCTCGGCACCGACGGTCCGCCGGACCCCGTCGCCCTGATGAACCCGGGGGCGGACGAGGCAGCGCTGAACGCCTGGGTGAAGATTGCCCTGGACGGTACCGTCACCGTGGCCGTACCCCGCAGTGAAATGGGCCAGGGCGTGCACACCGCCCTGCCGATGATCCTGGCGGAGGAACTGGACGCGGATTTCGCGAAGGTCCGGGTGATCGGTGCCGAGATCGACAAGGTCTACGTCAACAGCACGATGCTGCCCGACGGGCTTCCCTTCGGCCCGCATGATGACAGTTTCATCGCACGCCAGGGTCGGCAGGTGGGGCGCTGGCTCTCGGGCGTGATCGGTATCCAGGCCACCGGCGGCTCGACCAGCGTCCGCGACGGCTGGCAGCCGATGCGCGAAGCCGGTGCCGTGGCGCGGGAGATGCTGAAGCAGGCCGCCGCAGACCGGCTCGGCGTGCGTGCAGCCAGCCTGGAAACCGAAGCGGGCGAGGTTGTCGACCCCGCGTCGGGCAGGCGCCTTGGCTATGGCGCGCTGGCCGCGGCGGCTGCGAAGATCCGGCTGGAAACCATTCCCGCCCTGCGTGACCCGTCGCAGTTCCGCATCATCGGCCAGCCGAAACCGCGCATCGACATTCCCGCAAAGGTGGATGGCACCGCGACCTTCGGCATCGATGTTCGCCTGCCGGACATGCTGTTTGCCGCGGTCAAGCATCCCCCCGTGGTCGGCGCCAGCGTGAAGCAGTTCGATCCCGCGCAGGTCCAGCGCATGCCGGGCGTGGTCAAGACCGTCGCCGTGCCGGGCGGCATCGCGGTGATCGCCGACAGCACATGGCACGCCAAGCAGGCCATCGAGGCCCTCGACGTCATCTACGACACGGGCGAAACACCCGGTTTTTCCACCGAGGGACTGTTCCGGACCTATGCGGCCGCTTTGAACGAGAGCGGCCATGAATTCCAGGACGATGGCGATGTGGAGACGGTGCTGGAAGCCGCCGGGTCGAACGTCATGGAACTGACCTACCGCGTGCCGTTCCTCGCCCATGCGACCATGGAGCCGATGAACTGCACCGCCCGGCTGGACGGCGACAGGCTGGAGCTGTGGGCGCCGACGCAGGGCCCGATGGTCAGCCAGTGGATCGCCGCCGGTGAGGCCGACCTGGACACCGAGAACGTGACCGTCAACGTCACCTATCTCGGTGGCGGCTTCGGCCGCCGCGCCGAACCCGATTTCATCCGCCAGGCCGTTGCCTGCGCCAAGGCCGTACCGGGCCGCGCCGTGCAGGTGATCTGGTCGCGCGAGGAGGACATGCGCCACGACACCTATCGCCCGGCCACGCTGGCGCAATTCCGTATCACCACCGACGACGACGGCAGGCCCAGGGCCTGGGCCAACAAGCTGGTCGGGCCATCCGTGTCGGGCCAGGCCACCATGCGCTACATCTCCATGGCATCGGATTCAGGCCCGGACCGCACCAGCGTCGATGGCGCCGCCTGGCTGCCCTATGCCATCCCCGACATGCGGGTGGAACATGTCCTGTCCCGCGTGCCGGTGCGCGTCGGCTTCTGGCGTTCCGTCGGCCATTCGCAGAACGCCTTCTATTCGGAATCGGTGATCGATGAACTGGCTCACGCGGCGGGCAAGGACCCCTTCGCCTATCGCATGGACCTGCTGGCCGACAGTCCACGCCATGCCAACGTGCTGCGGACAGCCGCGCGCATGGCCGGTTGGGACAGTGGCACGAAGACGAAGGGCGCACCGGCGGGCCGTGCCCGTGGCATCGCCCTGCACGAAAGCTTCGATGCCATCGTGGCACAGGTCGTGGAAGTCGCGGTGGAGGATGGCCAGCCTCGCGTGCACCGGGTCTGGTGCGCCGTTGATGCGGGGATCGCCATCAACCCCGACACCATCGCCGCGCAGATGGAGAGCGGCATCGTCTACGGCATGTCCGCTGCCCTGTTCGGCGAGATCACGTTCGAGGACGGCTCGCCGCAGCAATCGAACTTCCCGGACTACGAGGTCATCACCATGGGCAACATGCCCCTGATCGAGACCGAGATCATCAAGTCCACCGAGGCCCCCGGCGGTGTCGGCGAACCCGGCACGCCACCCATCGCGCCGGCCATTACCGGCGCTTTGTTCGCCCTGACCGGGCAGCGGGTGCGCGAACTGCCAGTGTCACGCCACGACTGGTCCGGCTTCGGCAGTTGACCCGGCGGATGCCGCTGTTCAGTCGTCACTGCCTTCAGGGCCGAAGCGGAAGCGGAAATCGCAATGGCTGGCGCCTGACAGGATGGTCTGTGTACGGGTCAGTTCCGCGTCCGGGTTGAATCCCTCCATCAGGGCAAAATCGCGATTGCACGACAGGATCTCCCCCAGTTCGGGTATGCCGAGTGCGCGGTACATCTCCGCGTAGCGACAGCGGGTGACGTTGAAACCGAGCGCTGCCTCGTTCTGTTCCAGCACGTCGATTTCCAGCGCACCGTCCTGGCGCCAGTACTTCATGGATTCCATGAAGGTCGCTGAATCGTTGCCCCCCATGGCCTCGGCCAGTTCGCCGCCCTGGTCCTGCGCGATCTTGACGATGGTATCGCGCACGATGGCCAGGACCGCGTCGCGACCGAAGGCGTCGGCCAGGGCCTCCACCACCGGCGCGATCACGCGCGCCTCCGTTTCCCGCCGGGCCAGCACGCCGATGCGCTGCGTCAGGGTATCGGGCAATGCGTCTTTCGCGGCTTCGTCACTCATGATCGTCTCCCCTTGCCATGTCGGAACATTGTCAGCGGGCGACGGCAATCGATCAACCGCCAAGGAGTGACTGCACGGCCGCGTCAGCCATCCGGCCCGGAACGATCATCGATCAGGCGGGTCGAGCGGCGGAACGTCAGGTAGGCCCATGCCCATTCCAGCGCCACGGAAAGCTGGTCGCGCTTGGAACTCAGGAACATCACGTGCACCACGCCCCAGAACCACCAGGCGATGGGGCCGGACATCTTCCAGCGGCCCAGGTCGGCGACCGCGGAGGCCCGTCCGATGGTCGCCAGGTTGCCCGCGTGACGATAGCGGAAGGCCGCCGGTGTCCGGGCGCGGGTCAGGCGGGAGCGGATGACCTTCGCCACATGCGCGCCGCCCTGCTTGGCGGCGGGGGCCAGTCCGGGAACGGGATTGCCATCCCAGCCATTGCTCGCCGCCGTGTCCCCGACAACGAAGACCTCGGGGCTTCCGGCGACCTCCAGATGCGCGCCGACCACGACACGACCCGCCCTGTCCCGGTCCACGTCCAGCCACTTCGCGGCGGGCGAGGCCATGACCCCGGCTGCCCAGAGCGCGGTCTTCGCGGCCAGCCGTTCATCGCCAACCGTCACGCCCTCCGCGTCGATGTCGGTCACGCGCGATCCAAGCCATACCTCCACCCCCAGCCGTTCCAGCGATTGCTTCGTCTTCCGGGACAGTTCGGGCGGGAAAGGCGGCAACAGGCGGTCCGCGCTCTGCACCAGGATCACCCGCGCCCTCGTCGGGTCGGCGTTGCGGAACTCGCCACGCATGCCGTGATGCGCCAGTTCGGCGATCGCACCGGCGAGTTCGACCCCCGTCGGGCCACCACCGACGATGACAAAGGTCATCCATGCCGCGCGTTCGACCGGGTCGTCGCATTCCTCGGCCCGCTCGAACGCGCCCAGGATGCGGGCCCGGATCTCTGTGGCGTCGGGAATCTTCTTCAACCCGGGGGCAAATTCCTCCCAGGCGTCCTTGCCGAAATAGGCATGCCGGGCACCGGTGGCCAGGACCAGCTGGTCGTAAGCGATCCGGCCGGTGCCGAGAATGACCTCCCGCGTCTGCCGGTCCACGCCACTGACACGTCCCATCAGCACCCGCACGTTGGGCTGGTCGCGGAATATCTCGCGGATCGGGCTGGCGATGTCGGCGGGCGACAGGCCGGCGGTGGCGACCTGGTAGAGCAGGGGCTGGAACAAGTGATAATTGCGCCGGTCTATCAGGGTGATGCGGCAGGGGGCATGCTTCAGCCCCTGGACGGCGGCGACGCCCCCGAAGCCGGCACCGACCACCACGATGTGCGGCAGGGCCGCGTCATCCCAGCGCGCGAGTTGCAGCGCCGCCGGATAGCGGGCGAGCAGCAGGCGTTCCAGCAATGCATCCAGGGACAGTCCGCCGGGGCCGCGCAGGGCGATCAGCCCCAGGATCGCCATCCACCAGAAATGGTCCGCATGATCCAGGTAGGTCAATTGTATCACCAGGGTCATGGCGATCAGCGGCAAGGCCGCAAGCCGCGTGCAGAAGCCGAGGAACAGCACCACGGGCGCGGCAAGTTCGACGGCCGTCGCCAGCCATGCCGACAGCGCAGGCGGGATCAGGGGTACCGCGTATTCATACTGGAACAGCAGCACGGTGTTCTCGAAGTCATCGATCTTGGTCAGGCCGGAGGCGAGGAATATCCAGGCAATCCAGCCGCGCAGCAACAACAGCCAGACAGGCACCAGGTTGCGGTCCAGGAATCGCCAGAACCGGTCCAGCGATCCGACCAGTGGCAGCGGCAGGGTCGCGAAACCACGCCCCAGCACCCGGTCGAGCGCTATCGGGCCGGACCCGGCGACCACGTACCAGCCCAGGACCAGCGCCCAGAAGACATGCACGTTCAATTCCAGGTAGACCGACTGGATGACCAGGCTGAGGATCGCCATCGGCAGGGCAGCCAGCCGCGTGGCAAGCCCCAGGATCAGCGCCGCACCGCCAGCGATCTCGATGGCCGCGCCCAGCAGTGCCGCGGCCGGGGGTGCCAGCCAGCTGACCGGGTATTCATGGGTGGCGAGGAACAGCGCGTTGTCCCAGTCCGCCACCTTCAGCAGGCCGGAAAGCAGGAAGGTCTGGCCGATCCAGATACGCAGCAGCAGGTCGAGAACCGGCCAGCCGAAGCCCGTGATGATATCCCGCAGCATCGCCACCCGGCGGTACAGGGGCGCCAACCATGCCGGGGCCTTCGCCACGGGTATGAAATCCAGATCCGACATGCCGTTTCGCCCCCTGCATTGCGCCTCTTCGGACCATGTGATGCCACCGGCGGGCGTTCGGTTACAGCATGGCTGTTCACAAGACCGTCATCCGTCCACGCCGGACGGGTCGCCAAAGGCGGGCGCAGCACCAGACCGTGCCCGGTCCGGCGGCGGAATTGACATGCCCCGACGCAGGCAAGATGCTGCCGCGGTGCCGCTCACCGTCAGGAAGGCTCCCAATGCGCTGGATCGGATCACCATGGCTGCGTTGCCTGGCACAGGCTGATGCCCCTGCGGGCACACCACGCCGGATCAACGCCCTGGCGGCGGCGCTGGGCGCGACATCGGAAGCGGACCAGGAACGGGTGGCGCGCGTGGCGCTGACCCGGCTCACCACGGTGGCCCTGCGTTACGTCGGCAGCCGCGACGAGGCCATGGATTGCGCACAGGAAGCCCTGATCAAGGCCGTGAACGCGTTCGACACCTTCGAAGGCCGGTCGAACGTCACGACATGGATGCACCGCATCGCGGTCAATTGCGCGCTGGAACACCTCCGACGACAGGGCAACCGGAAGGAAGTCCCGATCGACGACCTGCTGCCGAGCTTCGACGATTCCGGATTCCTGAATGACCGTTTCGTGGTCAGCGACGACAGTGCCGAGATCATCCTGCAGCGTGCCGACGCGCGCGCCGCCGTGACCGCGGCGATAGCCGCGCTGCCTGACAGCCATCGCACGGTGCTGTTGCTGCGCGACATCGAGGAAATGAGCATTGGCGAAGTTGCCGAGCGTCTGGAAATCACCCAGAACACGGCCAAGGTGCGCATCCATCGCGCCCGCTCCGCCCTGCGCAAGCACCTGGAACCACTGATGGCAGCGGGGGAACTATGACCCGGGACCCGATCCTGAAGCTCATGACGATGTTCATGCGTGGCCACATGTCCAACCGTGGCGGCTGGCGGCACCGTCTGGCCGGCTGGGTATTCCGCAATTACCCGGGACTGATCGACTGCGGCACCTTCGAAGGCTTTCTGATGGACTATCACGAAGGCACCCTGCCGGAGGAGAAACGCCGAAGCTTCGAGCGCCATCTCGGCATGTGCGGCCTGTGCCGGGCATCCTACCGGTCGTACGAACGCAGCATCCAGCTTGGCAAGCGGCTGTTCGAGACCGAATCCGACCCGCTGCCCGACGATGTGCCGACTGAACTGGTCAGCGCGGTCGTCGATGCCATGCGGGCACGATCCGACCGGACCTGAAAGGGCGGAAGCCGGTGCCTTTGCCGGTCCATTGGCAATGACCTGGAAAACAAAAGGACCCTGCCATTGCTGACAGGGCCCTTTCTCGGCAGGGATAGTACGGCAAGGATCAGGGTGCTGGGCTCAGCAGCATCGAATCCTTCAGCGAGAGTTTCTCTTTCTTCCATTTCGCAACGAGAGCTTCGTCCGGGGCCGGGCGCGACTCCTCCGCGGCGATCTTTGCCTCCAGGGCCGAGTGACGACGCTTCAACTGATCAAGAGTTGGTTTGGATGGCACGAGGTTCTCCCTTCCGTTTGCGGTTAGGTAGGACCAGGCGACACACGGGCGCCCGGCCCTGTCGATTCAAATTCTGCGCCCGGGAATTCCGTCTGTCATCCCTTGAATAAAAAATTTTCGTACACGGGCCGGACAAGAATTCACGTCGGGCGAAAGCCGACGGGTGCCAGCGTGGCAGACCAGAAATGAACAAATGGTTGCCGGGATCGCTAACGGCCCGCGCGGAAAGCGAAACACCCTCTTCAATCAACCGGATCAAGACTGGTCCGGGTCGTACGAAAGGGGCGCGGAAACTGGAACGCCGCTTGCGTTAACCATTGCATCGACCGTGGCAAGAGTCACAATTTTGGACAGAAAAGTATTAACGCCGTTAACCTTTCGTTAGCATTAACGGAAGATTATTCTCCCAACGGCGTCAATGCGGGCAAGGAAGGAACGGGTGCTATGCGAGTTTTGCTGATCGAAGATGATATGGCCATGTCGCGTGGTATCGAAACCATGCTCTCCTCGGATGGCTTCAATGTCTATGCGACCGACCTGGGCGAGGAAGGCCTGGATCTGGGCAAGCTGTATGATTACGACATCATCCTGCTCGACCTGAACCTGCCCGACATGCACGGCTACGACGTGCTGAAGAAGCTGCGCCTGTCCAAGGTTTCCACCCCGGTCCTGATCCTGTCGAGCATGATGGACGTGGGCGATATCGTGAAGGGCCTGGGCTTCGGTGCCGACGATTACCTGACCAAGCCGTTCAAGCGCGAGGAACTGGTGGCGCGCGTGCATGCCATCGTCCGCCGCTCCAAGGGCCACGCCCAGTCGATCATCCGCACCGGCAAGCTGGTGGTCAACCTGGATACCAAGTCCGTCGAGGTCGATGCGCAGCGCATCCATCTCACCGGCAAGGAATACGCGATGCTGGAGCTGCTGTCCCTGCGCAAGGGCACGACCCTGACGAAGGAAATGTTCCTGAACCATCTCTACGGCGGCATGGACGAGCCGGAACTGAAGATCATCGACGTCTTCATCTGCAAGCTGCGCAAGAAGCTGGCAGCCGCGACCGGCGGTGACCATTACATCGAGACCGTGTGGGGCCGCGGCTACGTGCTGCGCGACCCGGACGAGGCCGAAGCCGCCGCCTGACCGGCCCGACCCGCCGTCTCCCGCATTCAATCCTGATCGCCGTCGCACTCCTGAACGAGTTCGGCGGCGATCAGCGTTTCCAGCGCCATCCGCAGGTCCGCCGACAGGCTGTCTGCCGGAACATCCGGGAAGGCCTCGGTGAATACCGCCGCCATCTCGGCACCGCTGCATGGTGTTGCGAGCAGCCGCCAGACTGCAGCGGCCATCTGGTCCAGGTGCACGATTTCCCCGCTGAGCGGTGCGACCAGGAAGAGGTCGTCATCCATCGGGTTTTCCGACACCCCGTCCACACGTCTGAAAACGGTCATCGGTTCGCCCCTTCCAGCAGGAATGCCGCCGCCCGGAAACTGTCGCCATAGCTCAGGCGTTCGCAGGTACTCTTCCCGGCCAGGTCGCGCAAGCGCCCGAGGCGCATGACGGGATCGAGGTGCGGTGCAAAGGTCACCGGCACCATGTGTTTCACCGTTGTCGCGACCGGCAGCGCCGTCAGTTCCGGCACGGTCGCATCACGGGTCCGGTCCAGCACGATCAGTCGTGACACGGGCAATCTCGCACCGAACCCGGCCTGCCCCGAACCGGACAGGTCGAGATAGATCATCTCCCCCTCGCGCACATCGCCATGTTCCGCAACCAGGTCGCGGACAGGCGCGGGCGCACTCCCGGGCAATGGCAGGCGGAGTTTCGGGCGAAGCGCCAGCGCAAACCCCTCCCCCTCCGCGGAAACGGGAAGCCGGTCGTCGCACCAGAGCCCCTGCCCGAGCGCGGCAAGCGCGATGGCCAGCGTGCTCTTCCCCGCCATGGTGTCGCCGAGCAGGACAGTCAGCCGCCCGTCATCACCGGGCAGGCGCACCGCCGCCGCATGCAGGCAGATCCATGCCGGATCCGCCGCGACGAAGGCGCCGATGACCGTGCCGATCAACCCGTTCGCGGCCAGCAGGCCGGGGGGCAGGACAACATCCGGCGCTTCATAGGTGCTGGCGTGAAACCGGGCGGACCCGTCTGCCCCGATTCGTGACGTCACGGTGGCAACATGCGATTCACCGGCACCCACCGGCCAGTCGGGTGCCTGCGCGGCGGTCAGGTCCAGCAGGTCCGCCGGCGCATCGACCAGCACCGTGCCGGTGGGGCTGGCGAAATGCGGATCGCGGCGCGGGTACATTCGACCGGTTTCAGCGGCGTCGGCGACCGGGCCGGGCAACCGGCTTCGGCGGCGACAGCACCGGCGGCAGATTGCCCGCCGCGACCGCCTTCAACAGCCGGACATGCTTGGGCAGGGTATCCTTCAGCGCATAGTTCTTCAGCACGACATCCCTTGCGGCAACCTGCAGCGGCTTCAGTTTCTCGCGGTTGTCCAGCGCCTCCGCCATGCGATCCGCCAGCCCCTCGACATCGAAGAAGTCCACCAGCAGCCCCTGCTTGCCGTCCCGGATGACCTCCCGCACCGGCTCGGTATCGGAAGAGATGATCAGGCAACCGGTCGCCATGCTTTCGATCAGCGACCAGGACAGCACGAATGGCACGGTCATGTAGACATGCGCATGACTGGCCTGGAGCACCTTCAGATAATCGCCATAGGGCAGCAGGCCGGTGAAATGAACCCGGCTCATGTCCAGTTCCAGTTCCTCGAGCATCTTCTGCTTGAACGTCCGGCCATCCGGCAGTTTCCGGCCGTAGGCCACCCGGTCCTGGCCCACGATGACCGCATGCATGTCGGGGCGGGTCTTCTGCAGGCGCGCAACCGCTTCAACGAACTGGGGGAAGCCCCGGTAAGGCTCCATGCCGCGGGTCGCGTAGGTGACGATCTCCTTCGCGCCGCTGAGGTCCAGGTCGCCGACCTTCATCTTCGCCCCGGGGTCGGGCTTGAAGAAATCGGTGTCCACGCCGTCGTGCAGGGTCGTCAGCTTGTTGTGGAAGATCTTCGGGAACTGGTCGCGCTGGAACAAGGTCGGGCAAAGCCCCCAGTCGCAGTTGGCGAGGTCGAGCAGGATGGCCGCGTTGCGGGTGCGGATGCGACATTCATCATCCGCCGAAATCTCGCTCTCGGGCAGGTAATCCGCGTCCGACCCGTGCGCGTGATAGAACCATTCGAAATAGCTCAGCACCCGGGTGTCGGGAAAGGCATCCTTCACGTAGAGCGTCGGGCCCCAGCCGGAATGGCCGCAGACCAGGTCGGGCACGAAGCCCTGCCGCTTCAGGTCCATGCACATGCGATAGACCGACTGGCCGTTCAGCACCGCGCTTTCCAGGTTGCGCACGTAGTGATGCGTTTCCGCCTTCACGTCGCGCGCGGGCTTGTAGAACGCCTTGGTGACCCCCGGAATTTCACCATTCTTCGCCTGGGTTCCGAACACGAGCTGGTGGCCGCCTTCCTGCGCCAGGCTGGTGGCGACATGGCGGTACTGCGCGGGGAAATTGTTGTGCAGGAACAGGACTCGCATCGGGCGGCATGCCTCCGGGAACAGGGTTGTCGTACAGGGATCAGCCAAGCCACGCCGCAGGTCAATCCCTTGTTGGCGCATGATGTATCAGTTAACCAGTTTTAAAGTCTGCCGTGGCAGGCTGCGGTTTCTTGAACTCCGGCGCAAATCACCCCAGACGCGGAAAGAGGATAAATGAAGGCGCGGACTGACCAGGAAATCCGTCTACTGGACTTTGCGGAACGGCTGGCCCGGCACACCGAGGACCGGATTGCCGTGCATATCCACCTGTCCCGGCTGGGCGCGCATTACCGTCGTGCGCATCACATGCGCATCGCCACGAACAGTTTCGAGTTGCTGGCCAAGCGTTTCGACGGCCAGTTGTTCATGATGTCGAACAATGATCTCGTCTTCATCGCCCGCGGTGCCACCCCGTCGGAAGTCGACGAGGTCGTGACCCGGCTGCGGTACCTGTTCAACGAGGATCCGCTGACCCACGACGACGCCTATGACACCGGCCGGTTCTGCACCTGGTACGATCTGGACGAGGAATATGACGCGTTCGTCGCGCTGGCCGCGTCGCTGAAGCAGCAGGCGGAGATCAACCGGGAACGGGAAAGCGAACTGCGCAAGGCGCGCAAGTCGGCCGCGCCGCCGCGCACGCCGATGCGTCCCGAGCATCTGGGTCGGCTGGTGGAACAGATCGCGTCCATGGACATCTCTTCCCTGATGCGCAGGCAGCCGATCTGTGCCATGGCCCCGGACGGCACGCTGCGTCCGGTGTTCAACGAATTGTTCGTATCCATCGGCGACCTGAACCGGATGGTGATGCCGGAGGTCAATCTGACCGCCAATGCCTACCTGTTTTCCTACCTGACGCAATACCTGGACCTGCGCATTCTCAAGGCGCTGCCCGACATCGAGAACGCGGTCCCCCTTTCGACGTCCATCAACATCAACATCGGCACGATCCTGTCGCCGGAGTTCCTGGAATTCGACCAGCGCCTGCGCGCCCTGACGCGCAAGACCATCGTGCTGGAAATACAACCGAGCGACCTGTTCGCCGATGTCAGCAGCTTCATGTTCGCGCGCGACTTCGTCCGCAACAGGGGCTATCGCATCTGCGTATATGGCCTGACCCACCTGACCTTCCCGCTGATCGACAAGCAGAAGCTCGGCCTGGACATGCAGAAACTGATCTGGTCCGCCGATGCGCTGGAAGACGGCGGGGCGGAACGGCGCAAGGACCTGGTTGCCGCGATCCGGCGCACCGGCACGTCACGGGTGATTCTCTGCCGTTGCGATTCGGAAGAAGCCTTCGAATTCGGCCGCTCCATCGGCCTGTCCCTGTTCCAGGGTCGCCTGGTGGACCAGCAAGTGGCCGAAGCCAACGCCAATCGCAAGGTCGCCTGAGCGCCAGCCAGCAGCACCCGCGCAGTCACCGACCCTGGCCCCGGGGCGACACCAGGAATCCCGTCTTCAGTCCAGGTTCAGCCCGGCCGCGTCCATTGCCGCGAACAGCTTGTCGCGTTCCGCCGTCGGCAGGGCCAGCAGCGGCGGCCGGATGGTCGGCCCGATCCGGTCCGGAAACGCCCGGTTCAGCAGGGCCTTCATGCCCGGCACCATGCCGAACGCCTGCAGGGCAATGCGCAGGTCCGTCAGTTGCGCCTGCGCCTTTTCCGCGCCGGCGATGTCACCGGCCTGCCAGCAGCGCCACACCGCCGCAGCGGCCGGTGCCGTGACATTGACGGTGGCGGAGATGCAGCCTGCGCCCCCCGCCTTCAGGATGTCCAGCAACAGCGCCTCGGTCCCCGCGAAGACGCGGAAGCCGGGTGCCGCGTCGATGACCTCCACCATCTTCTCGAAATTGCCCGACGAATCCTTCATGCCGACGATGCGATCGGGGAACTCCCGGTGAAGACGTGCCTGCAATTCGGCCGAGAGCGGAAAGCCGACGAAGGCCGGAAAATCGTAGACGTGGATATGCAGCGGCCCCTGGCCGGAACGGCGCAGCACCTCCGACCAGGCCTGGAACAGGCCCTCGTCGCTGACACCCTTGAAATAGAACGGCGGCAGCATCAGCACGTTCGGCATCTCGTGATCCTGCGCCTCGCGCATCAGCGCCACCGTATCGGGAATCGCCGTTGTGCCGGCACCGACCAGCCCCTACCACGAAGGCCAGTCACCGGCCCCGTCCCCGCTAATCGCCAGCCGCTCTCTGACACCGCTGGCTGTGCCTTCCCCCGTGGTCTCCAGCAGGGCGACCCCCGACCACACCATGGACAGCCACCAGGCCAGCTACACATCGCAAGCGCCCGACGCGCG
>CAJYBQ010000034.1 GCA_913064755.1 uncultured Alphaproteobacteria bacterium | reverse complement strand
CGGCGCGCGGCCGCAGCGCCATGAGCGGACAGTTCCGGGGCCACCCGTATTTCGAACGAGCGGCGATTTTCGGCGCACGCTATGACTGGCCCGCTTTCGACCCGGCCTATGAAGCCATGAAACTGGACGATTTCCGCCCGATGGTGCAGCGGGTGTTCGAGAAACCGAAGCAGTCGATCTACATGGCCGACGCCGCACAGGAAGCGGCAATCGGCAACTGACCCGCCCCCCGACAGGTCCCGCGTGGGGCCTGTCGGATGGCAGTCGATCACCCCACCCGCAACCGCATGTTCTCGCGGGCGACGGTATTGCCGATCCATTCGTAGCGGGCTTCTTCCTCCAGCCGTTCCATGTAGACGTCCTCATGGTCCGGATCGTGGTGGAAGATCACGTGCTGGCGCACGTTCGCGGCCTGGCAGAGGCGCATGCCTTCCTGCCAGGTCGAATGGCCCCAGCCGACCTTGGAAGCGAATTCCTTGTCGTTGTAGGTGCAATCGTACACCACGACATCGGCCCCCTCGATCAGCGCCAGCACCATTTAGGCGGGCTTTCCGTGCGTGTGTTCGGGATCGGTGACGTAGCAGGACGCAGGCCCGGCATGTACGACGCGATACCCCGTTGCGCCGTCCGGATGGTTCAGCGGCGTGGTCACGACACGCACGTCCGGCCCCAGGTTCAGCACCTCGCCTGCCTTGAAATCCTCGAAGCTCAGCTGGGCCTGCATGATGTCGATCGGCACGGGGAACGTCGGCTGGTTCATCTGCGATGCCAGCACCTCGCGGATGCCGCCGGTTTCCTCCGCCAGGTGGCCCGCCATGATCGTGAAGTGGTGGTCCTTCTTGAACGCCGGAGAGAAGAACGGGAAGCCGTTGATGTGATCCCAATGGGTGTGGGACAGCAGCAGGTGCGCCTGGTGCACGTTCTTCTTCATCAACCAGTGACCCAGGTTCCGGATTCCGGTCCCCGCGTCAAAGATCAGGCGCTGCCCGCCACATGAAACCTCGATGCAACTGGTGTTGCCGCCGAACGCCACATAGCGCGGACCCGGGGTCGCAATACTGCCTCTGACACCCCAGAATTTGACCTTGAAACTCACTTGCTGGTCCCCGCCTGTTTCATTTCCGGATTAGGTTCGAGTCGCATTGTGCGCCTGACGTTGTGACAGTGCTCACAACGCCAGGATGGAAGAGTTACCAATTCGTGACTCACATGCCGTGATACGGCTCACACATGTGTCCGGAAGCAAGATGCATACCACTGAAGGGTGTTTTGCCGACCATTCAAATCACGCCCCGGATACCGGCAACTGCATCTCGACCAGCTTGACCCAGTAGGCCGCGCCGACCGGCAGCGTTTCATCGTTGAAGTCATAGTTCGGATTGTGCACCTCGCAGCCGCCGCTCTGACCCTCGCCGTTGCCGACGAACATGTAGCAGCCCGGACGTTCGCGCAGCATCCAGCCGAAGTCTTCCGCCCCCATCACCGGCACCAGCCGGTCGTTGACGTTCTCCTCGCCCACGATGGCGCGGGCGGCGGCAACGGCATGGCCGGTTTCCTCCGGCGTGTTGACCGTGGGCGCATAGCGGCGGTCATAGGTGAAGCTTGCCTGCATGTCGAACGCCTGGGCGATGCCCTCGGCCACTTCGCCCATGCGCTTCTCGATCATGTCCTGCACGCCTTCGTTGAACGTGCGCGTCGTGCCGCGGATCACCGCCGTTTCGGGAATGACGTTGCCGGTGAAGCCGGAATCGATCTCGCAGGCGCTGATCACGGCCGCCTTCATCGGGTCCGTGTCGCGGCTGACGATGGTCTGCCAGGCGGTGATGACGTGTGCCGCGGCGACGATCGGGTCCCTGGCCAGGTGCGGGAACGCGCCGTGCCCGCCGCGCCCGGTCAATGTCAGCTCGAAGAAATCGGCCGAGGCCATCATCGGCCCGGTGCAGACGGCGAAGCTGCCCACCGGCAGCCCCGGCCAGTTGTGCATGCCGTAGACCTGTTCCACGGGAAACTTCTCGAACAGGCCTTCCTGCACCATCACCCGGCCACCGGCCAGGTTCTCCTCCGCGGGCTGGAAGATGAACTGCACGATGCCGTCGAAGTTCGGGTTCTCCGCCAGGTAGCGGGCCGCGCCGAGCAGCATGGTGGTGTGACCGTCATGACCGCAGGCGTGCATCTTCCCTTCGTTGACACTCTTGTGGTCGAAGGTGTTCAGCTCCGTCAGGTCCAGCGCATCCATGTCCGCACGCAGGCCGATGGCCCGGTTGCCGGTACCGGAACGCAGGGTGCCGACGACACCGGTCTTCGCCAGGCCGCGATGCACGTCCATGCCGAAGGATTCGAGCAGTTCGGCGACCTTGTCGGCCGTCCGATGTTCCTCGAAAGCCGTCTCCGGATGCTTGTGAATGTCGCGCCGCCAGTCGGTCATGTCTCCGTGCAGCTGCTTGCGAACGTCGTCGATCAGGCCCATCAATCAATCCCCTGTCAGCGTGAACCGGTCTGGCGCAGTCTAGAACAGTCCGCAGCAAGATGTCATCGGCAGCGACAACCGCGTTGCTCGCGCGGCACTCATTTCCGTTTCACTGCCTATCGTCGCCCCCTTGCAACAACCACGGGGGACATCCCGATGATGAATGCACCTGATGCCGGCTACCAGTCAGCAACGCTGCAACGTTTCGCGCGGGCCGCACGGCGCCGCCAGACACGGGACAGGGTGCTGGACGACGCCTATGCCCTTGCCTTGCCCAGCCACGCCTCCAACCGCGCCGGGGTCACCGGTCAGCAGCGTGACCGGGAGGTCTTCGACAATACGGCCGTGCAGGCACTGCACTGGCGCAAGTCGCGGCTGCACGGGCAACTGTTTCCACCGTTCAAGTCCTGGATGGATTTCGAGGCACCGGAAACCCTGATGCACGACGAAGAGGCGCGGCAGGCCTTCGACATCCACGCCAGCGAGGTTCGGGAGAAATTCCACGGGGCCATCGAGGCCTCCAATTTCCATATCGAGATCGATCCTGCGCTGGGCGACGCGCTGATCTCGACCGGCGCGCTGATGGTTCACGCGGGGACGCTGAACCGCCCGCTGCGGTTCGAGGCCATACCCGCGCAGGAGATGACGCCCGAGGAAGGGCAGGACGGCCTGCTGGCGACGGTCTTTCGTGACCTGCACCGGTTCGCTCGCCGCATTGCCGAACGCTGGCCCGACGCGCGGCTGCCCGCCGACCTGGCCCGCAGCGCGGAAAAGCAGCCGGATACGGAAATCCGCGTGATCGAGGCCATCCTGGCCGACGATCCCGGTGCACCGGCGATCTACGAGGTCTGGTGCGCCGCGCAGCCCGGCGTGCCGGGGGAGCAGATGTTGCTGCGCCGGAATTTCGCCGCCTCCCCCGTGATCGCGTTCCGGACCGACAAGGCGCCCGGCGAATGGATGGGCCGGGGACCGGTGCTGAACGCCCTGGCCGACATCAAGACCGCCAACAAGGTGGTGGAACTGATCCTGAAGAACGCCTCCATCGCCGTGACCGGCATCTGGCAGGCGGAGGACGACGGCGTGCTCAACCCCGCCAACATCCAGCTGGTTCCCGGCGCCATCATTCCGAAGGCCGTGGGATCGCAGGGCCTGACGCCGCTGGATGCGCCGGGTCGTTTCGATGTCAGTCAGATCGTGCTGGAGAACCTGCAGCGCAGCATCCGCGAGGCGATCATGGGTCCCGGCCTGCCGCCCGCCAGCGCCAGCGGGCGCACGGCCTTCGAGATCGACGTCCGCCAGCAGGAATTCGAGGCGGTGGAACTGCCCATGTCGCTGCGCCTGTTGACGGAGCTGGACTATCCGCTGGCCAACCGGGTGCTGGCGATCATGTCGAGCCCCGCCATGGTCGGGTCGCCCTATTACGTGCCGCCGTTCGAGGTCGACGGGGAAAGGGTGAAGCCGAAACCCACCTCGCCGCTCGTGCGCCTGCAGGAAATCGCCGACGCAACGGCGGCACAGGTGGCCTATACCCAGGCGGCGGCGGCCTTTCCGGACCTGGTGGAACAGGTCATCGACCGCAGCGGCTACTTGCGCGAATTCCTGAAGCGCAACGGCTTTCCGTCCGAGTTCCTGGTGACAAGCGCGCCGCCGGACGTGGGTGCGGCAACGGCCGCATTGCAGCAGATCCTGCAGCAGGCGGACGCCCCGGATCCGGTTGACCTGACGGGCAACGAGCCGCAGGCCACGGCACTGGAGCCAGCGGTCATACCCGTGCCATGATGCGGCGGCAGAAGGGGGACTGGCCCCTCCTTCTGCCTGACCGGAGCCCCGAGATGACCCCCCGCAACATCATGCAGAAGACCGTCCTGATGCTGGCGACATGCGTGGCACTCTGCACGCCCGTCGCTGCCATTGCCGATGAAACGGTCACCTTCGCAGCCCTGGGCGACACACCCTATCGCCTGCCCACGGACGACGCCCTGTTCGATCGGCTGATCGACCGGATCAACGCCCTGGATCCCGCCCTGTCGATCCATGTCGGCGACATCAAGTCCGGGTCCAGCCCCTGCAGCGACACGACCTACCTGAAGGTCCGGACACAGTTCAACCGCTTCACCGGGCCGCTGTTCTATACCCCCGGCGACAACGAATGGACGGATTGCCATCGCGATGGTGCCGGCAGCTTCGACCCCTACGAGCGGCTGGCACGCCTGCGGCAGTTCTTCTTTTCGCAACCGACCAGCTTCGGCCTGCACGACCGCACCTATCATCGGCAGTCGGACGAGGGCCGCTATCCCCTGATGGTGGAAAACGCGCTCTGGACCGAGGGCAAGGTGGTCTTCGCCACCGTTCACGTGGTCGGGTCAAGCAATGGCAGGAAGCGCAAGGTCGGCCCGGAGGCCCTCTACGAGACCCGCGAAGCCGCGAACATGGCCTGGCTGCGCACGGCGTTTGAAAAGGCCATGCACACCGGTGCCCCGGCCCTGGTGATCGCCATTCACGCGAACCCGGAGTTCAGGAACGCCGACAAGGGCTATCGCCGTACCCTGGAGGCGCTGGCCATCGGGGCACGGGCCTATGGCCGCCCCGTGCTGCTGATCCATGGCGATACCCACACCTATCGCACCGACCGGCCGCTGCATGATGCCGACGGTCACCTGGTGCGAAATCTCTGGCGCCTGGAAGTGCCGGGCGCACCGGATGTCGGGGCGGTGATCGTGACCATCGACCCGGCGACATCGCCCCCCTTCAGCTATCATCCGATACTGGTCGAAGACGCCTATGACGCCCATTCCGCCAACAGGTAGCGGGACTTCGGATCGCCTGCGGGCAGAATGCTGTCACCTGCCCGCGCCAACCCGGCCGGGCAGCCGTGGCGGCGGTCCGACCCCGAGGGGCCGAACCACCGCGGCAGCAGATCAGCTCAGGTCGGAATCCGGATTTGCGCGGATCTTGTGGATCGACAGGTCGGCGCCGTTGAATTCCTCTTCCTCGCTGAGGCGAATGCCCATCACGACCTTCAGGATGCCGTAGACGACAAAGCCGGCGACCAGCGCGTAGGCTGCACCGATCAGCGATCCCACCAGCTGCGACATGAAGGAAACGCCACCCAGGCCGCCCATGGCCTCCGTCCCGAAGATGCCGCAGGCGATACCGCCCCAGAGGCCGCACAGGCCATGCAGCGGCCAGACACCCAGCACGTCGTCGATGCGCCAGCGGTTGTGACAGAGCTGGAAGACGACGACGAACAGCACACCGGCCACGCCGCCGACGACGAACGACCCCAGCGGATGCATGACGTTGGAACCGGCACAGACCGCGACCAGTCCGGCCAGCGCACCGTTGTGGACGAAGCCGGGGTCATTCCGCCCGGCAATCAGCGCCGTCAGGATGCCACCGCCCATGGCAAGCAGGGAGTTCATGGCGACAAGGCCGTTGACGCCGCCCACGGACTGGGCGCTCATCACGTTGAAGCCGAACCAGCCGATGCAGAGCAGCCAGGAACCGAGCGCCAGGAACGGGATCGATGACGGCGGAAAACCGGCCGCCGAGCCGTCCTTGCGATAACGTCCCCTGCGCACGCCCAGCAGGATGACCGCGGCCAGCGCGATCCAGCCGCCAACGGCATGCACGACGATCGATCCGGCGAAGTCGTTGAACGGCGCACCGAAGCTTTCGGTGATCCAGTCCTGGAAGCCCAGGGTGCTGCCCCAGACCATGCCTTCGTAGAACGGGTAGACGATGCCGACGATCACGGCGGTCGCGAATGCCTGTGGCCAGAACTTGGCGCGTTCCGCGATACCGCCGGAAATGATGGCGGGAATGGCTGCGGCGAAGGTCAGCAGGAAGAAGAACTTCACCAGGTCGAAGCCTGATTTCGCGAAGACGGAGTTCTCTGCCTCGCCGGTCAGCGCCGAGGCACTCATCAGGAAATCGACGCCATAGGCGACCGAGTAGCCGATGAAGAAATAGGCGACGGTGGAGACCGCGAAGTCCACCAGGATCTTCACCAGCGCATTGACCTGGTTCTTGTGGCGGACGGTGCCGGCCTCCAGGAACGCGAACCCGGAATGCATTGCGAACACCAGGATCGCGCCCATCAGCACGAAAAAGACGTCCAGTCCCGATTGGACTGAGTCCATGTCGGTCTCCTCCCTCAAAAGAAATGATCGGCGCTTTTGCAGGCACCTTGTTCTGCCTTCCAGTGATCAAACTGCATGCCAAATAGGCACGCAAAATTATTTCAATTATTTCAAATTGTTAGAGGTGTCACACCAGATGAACACCGATATTGCCTGTTTATTCACCATATGCCTGACGCCGGAACCGGCAAATGCACAAAAAAAGGGCCCGACAACCGAAGCTGCCGGGCCTTGAGGTTGCCGCGCCTTCCGAGAGGGAGGAGGAAGGCGCGGGTCAGAGGGAAGGAACTGTCGGAAGGATCAGCCGAACTGGGAACCGCGACCGAACTCGGGATAGGCCTCCATGCCAAGCTCGGCACGGTCGAGACCCAGTTCCTCGTCTTCTTCCGAAGCCCGGACGCCGACGGTTGCCTTCAGGGCAAACCAGACGATGGCGCTTGCGATGGAGACGAAGAGACCGATGGCAATGACACCGACCAGCTGTCCGCCGAAGCTGGCGTCGGAGTTGGTGATCGGAACAGCCATCGTGCCCCAGATGCCGCAGACCAGATGGGCGGGGATCGCACCCACGACATCGTCGATCTTCAGCTTGTCGAGCAGCGGGACAGCAACCACGACCAGCACACCACCAACGGCACCGATCAGGATCGCGGCACCGATACCGGGGGCCAGCGGCTCCGCGGTGATCGAGACCAGGCCACCGATCGCACCGTTCAGTGCCATCGTCAGGTCAACCTTCTTGAACATGATCTGGCTGGCAATCATCGCCGCAACCACACCGGCGGCAGCAGCCACGTTCGTGTTGACGAAGATATTGGAGATCGCGATGGCATCAGCGGCAGAACCGAGAGCCAGCTGCGAACCGCCATTGAAGCCGAACCAGCCCAGCCACAGGATGAAGACACCCAGCGTCGCCAGCGGCATGGACGAACCCGGCATCGGGTTGACCCGGCCGTCGGCACCATACTTGCCCTTGCGGGCACCGATGATCAGCGCGCCTGTCAGGGCCGCCCAGCCACCGGTCGAATGCACCAGCGTGGAACCGGCGAAGTCGGAGAACGCGAACTGCGCGTCGAGCCAGCCTGCGCCCCATTCCCAGGAACCCTGGATCGGGTAGATGACGCCGGTCAGCACGGCCACGAAGATCAGGAACGGCCAGAGCTTCACGCGCTCCGCAACCGTGCCGGACACGATGGACGCGGCAGTGGCGACGAACACCATCTGGAAGAACCAGTCGGATGCCGCGGAATAACCGCCGCTGAAATCAGCAGCTTCGGCCAGTGCGGCGCTGTCGTCAGCTGACCAGAACAGCGAGAAGCTGCCGATGAAGCCGCCCTCGTCGATGCCGTACATCAGGTCGTAGCCGAGCAGCCAGAACATCAGGCCCGCGATGGAATAGAGCGCGATGTTCTTGATGCAGATCGTCGCCACGTTCTTGGAGCGGACCATGCCGCTTTCCAGCATCGCGAAGCCCGCCGCCATGAACATGACGAGGAAGCCGCACATCAGGAACGACAGCGTGTTGAAGATATAGACCGACTCGTCGCTGACTTCAGCGAGAGCCGGCGAAGCCAGCAGGCCAAGCGGCAATGCCGCGACGGCACCGGCCAGCAGGGCTCGTTTTCCGGAATTCATGCTCAATTGCCCCTCTTGCTCACAACGCATCCGCATCGGTTTCACCCGTGCGGATTCGCATTGCATTCTCGACATCGATGACAAAGATCTTGCCGTCGCCGATCTGGCCGGTTCCTGCCGCCTGGCGGATGGCCTCAACGGCGCGCTCCGCCATTTCGGTGTTGATGACGACTTCGATCTTCACCTTGGGAAGGAAGCTCACGGCATATTCGGCACCACGGTAGATTTCCGTGTGCCCCTTCTGCCGACCATAACCCTTGACCTCAGTCGCGGTGAGCCCGTCGATACCGAGGGACGTCAATGCCTCCCGGACCTCGTCGAGCTTGAATGGCTTGATGACAGCCATGACGAGTTTCATGCGCCAACCTCTTCTGGAATGTTACGGATGCCAACGGGCACCCCTCGCCAGATCAGGTTTCAAGCCTTGTGCCGGAATCGATGACACGGAAAATATATAATTATTTCAGATGGTTGAAAGAACAGCGGCAAAATCTGGAGAACACGGACGCACAAATAATGATCAAATTTTGGGCACTGGAAATTTCATCGGCAATTTATGAACAAAAAACAGGCAGACGCCGAAATCTACTGCGTCACGACCCTGGGTAACGGCGAATTCACGCAACGCGCATCAGCACCGCGGACCACGCCGGACATCTCCACCGCCGCCACGCCGTCACCGTCTTCGACCATCGCCAGCATGACGCACTGGCCCTGGCGGAACTGCAGCAGGCTGCGCCCGCCCTCGCGCAATTCCAGGTCGGGCTGGCCCAGCCAGGCAACCAGGTCGCGACGACTGCCACCAATGAATTCCGCCGCATGACGGTCCTGAACCCGCGCACCGGAAAGCCCGGCGCGGCGCGATGCACCGACAGTGCCGTCGGCGGAGCCGGCGAAAGCCGCACTGCCGTTCGCCTGGCTGCCGGGCATCCCGTCGACATCCAGCCCGGAACAAGCGGCCAGCAGGCCGGAGAGCAGAAGTGGAACCAGGGGAGTGGCGATCTTGCGGATCATGTCAAATTCACCTGACGGCCCTATCCTAGGGCAAGCTTGTTCTCGACCAGCTGCGGCTCGATGGACTGGATCTGGCCATCCAGCCGTCCCCCCGGTTCGATCTCGATCTCGGCGTAGGAAACATCGCCGCTGACCCGGCCACCGGCACGAATGACCAGGCGGCCACGCACCTTCAGCGTGCCTTCGAAGCGACCGCTGACTTCCGCCGACTGAACCTCCGCGCTGCCCTGCAGCGTGCCGCCCTGCGAAACCTCGAACGCGCGGCAATCCGAAAGTGCGGCTTCGGCAAAGCCGTGGATCAGGACATGTTCGCAATTCCCGATCTCGCCCTTCAGACGGATTTCCCGCCCGACGACCAGTGTCTTGGGTTCGGCATTCACCTTGTCATGCTCCTGATCTCGCGCCGTGAAGGAACTCGGCGCCGGACGCGCGGTGCTGGAACGATGGTCAGCGCGGAAGTTCCCGGCAGCATCCTCCCGTCGCGGCAAGCCCCTGGTCGACCCATCCTGGCCGCCGCTGCCGCCCGACGTCTCGTCCCGGCTTCTGAACACCTTCATCTCCGTCATCGGACCGCTTGGCCTTCCCTGTGCGTCAAACCTGCGATTTTCCCGGCACCGGCCCGGCGATTCGGCCACGCTGTTCCAATCCCTTGTAAACATGCACCATCATTGCGGCAGCCGCCACAGGCACGAACAGGTTGAGAATCGGAATTGTGAGCGCCAACGCAATCGCGGCACCGGCAAGATGCACCGTGGTGCTGTTGCGCCGCCGCGCGGTGAACACCGTGCCCTCGTCCAGATGCCGGTAGCCCACCAGCTCGAAATACTCCCGCCCGAGGAAATACCCGTTCACGCCGTAGTAGAGCGCCAGGTTCAGCGGCGGAAAGAAGATGCCGAGCAGGTAGAGCGGCAGCAGCAGGACGTTGATCACGATGACCAGCAGCGTGAACTGCAGGGTCCTGCGCATGGATGGCCAGAACGCGGGCTCCACGCCCGGCTTGTCGAGCGGATAGTGCCGGGCCTCGACCGCTGCAGCGGCCTCGTCCAGGAATATCGACGACAGGCCGGTGAAGACAGCCGGGAAGATCGCCCACATCAAGCCGAAGACGCCGAGGAAAACGCTGGCCTCCAGTATGCCCCGAACCCAGCCGACCACGCTGTCGGGCAGCCAGGAAACGTCGAAGGTCAGGAAGTAGTCGATCACCAGCCAGGCAAGTCCGCCGGCAATGACATAGGCCACGACGGCAAGCAGCAGGGTCCGCCAGAAGATGCGGCGCAGCCTCGGGTCCGCCAGGATCTGGCTGAATCCCTTCAGGGAGCCGGAAATGATTTTGCCGATCATCAGTGCCTCACTACGGGGTCAACGGGCAACCGGTCGCGCAGTCCGGCCGCATTCTCGAAATGCCGGGCCATGCCCAGCAGCGATGCGTCGTCGCGCGGCCGCGACACCAGTTGCAGGCCCAGCGGCAGACCATCCGGCGTGAGGCCGCGGGGCACCGAAATCGCCGGGCAGGTCGTCAGGGTCAGCGCAAAGGTCATGACCAGCCAGCTGATGTAACTCTCGAACGGTTGCCCATCCAGTTCCTCCAGGTACCGCGTGTCGGCATGGAACGGCGGCGTGTTCACGGTCGGGGTGACCACCAGGTCGACATCGTCGAACAGGCGCACGAAGCGGTGATAGAGGTCCGCCCGCGCCCGCTCCGCCCTGCCGATCTCATCGGCCGTCAGTGCCATGCCCTTCTCGATGTTCCAGACGATCTCCGGCTTCAGCTTCTCGCGATGCAGGGCCAGGGTCTCGCCATGCGCCGCCGCGAACTGGGCTGCACGCAATACCTGGAAGATGGGTTCTGCATCGCCGAATTCCATATCCAGCGGCACGACTTCCGTGCCCATGTCGGCAAAGAACCTCAAGGCAGCCTCGGTTCCCGCCCGCACGTCCGGGTGCACCGGCGAGATACCCAGGTCCATGGAAAACGCGACTTTCCGCGGCGGGCGCCCCCTGGCCAGGGCGTCCTGAAAGCTGGTCACCGGGGCGGGCAGGGAAATCGGATCGAGGTCATGCATGCCGCACAGCGCATCCATGAACAGCGCGATGTCACCGACCGTGCGCGCGATCGGCCCCTCCACGGAATGCGGCATGAACGGCAGTTTCGACGGGCCATGCGCCACCCGGCCCGGGCTGGGACGCAACCCGACGCAGCCCGTGAAGGAGGCCGGGACACGCAGGGAGCCACCGAGATCGCTGCCATGTGCCAGCCAGACCTGCCCCGTCGCCACGGCAACCGCGGCGCCGCCGGACGAACCGCCGGGGGTCAGTTCCGTGTTCCAGGGGTTCCGCGTCACGCCGAACACGTCGTTGAAGGTCTGCGCACCGGCCCCGAACTCGGGCGTGTTCGACTTGGCAACCACGGATGCGCCGCGCTGTTCCAGCCGGTCCACCATCAGGTCACTGGCACCGGGTACATGGTCGGCGAAGATGCTGGACCCGAATGTCGTCCGCACGCCGGCGACGGGGGTCAGGTCCTTGATGGCGATGGGCAGGCCATGCAGGTGCCCGGCGTCCCCCGACACGGGACGCGGCAGATCGCGTGCGCGGTCCCGCGCCCGGTCGAGGCAGAGGGTCGGCAGGGCGTTCACGAACGGGTCCACGGCCGCGATGCGTTCCGCGGCTGCGTCGATGAGTTGAAGGGGTGTCACATCGCCCGTCCGAAGGCGACTGACCGCTTCTGTCGCGGTCCAGCGATGGTAATCAGTCATGATTCGGTGAGTTTGCGTCAGGCTGCGAACGGTGTAAACCGGCCCCGAAAGCACCTTGATTCGAATTTGACGGAGACCGGCAGGATGACCGAACCGACCCTGGACGTAGTGGCCCTTGGCAATGCCATCGTGGATGTGCTGAGTGATGCCGACGACGCCTTCCTGGCCTCTCGCGACCTGGCGAAGGGCGGCATGCAGCTGATCGACCAGGAACAGGCGACCGCGCTCTACGGCGCGATGGGTCCCGGTGTCGAGCATTCCGGCGGATCGGCCGCCAACACGGCGGTCGGCGTTGCCGCGCTGGGGGGCCGTGCCGGCTTCATCGGGCGGGTGCAGGACGACCAGCTGGGAGAAGTCTTTGCCCATGACATCCGTGCCGCCGGTGTCCGCTATGACCCACCGGCCGCCAAGCCGCGACCGGCAACCGCGCGCTGCCTGATCAGCGTCACGCCGGATGCGCAGCGCACGATGAACACCTTCCTGGGCGCCGCGGCGGAAATCGTCCCGGACGACGTGGATGCCGACCTGGTGGCCAGCGGCGCGATAACCTATCTCGAAGGCTACCTCTGGGATCAGCCGCTGGCGAAGGAAGCCATGCGCCGTGCAACGGCCATCGCGCGGGACGCCGGTCGGCAGGTGGCCATGTCCCTTTCCGACAGTTTCTGTGTCGACCGCCACCGCGCGGAATTCCGCGAACTGGTGGAGGGACCGCTGGACATCGTCTTCGCCAACGAGGACGAGATCAAGGCGCTGTACGAAACCGATGACTTCGCCACGGCGCTGGAGGCCGTGCAGGGCAAGGTGCGGCTTGCCGTCCTGACCCGCAGCGAAAAGGGCTGTGTCATCGTGGCCCCCGATGGCGTGCATGAGGTTCCGGCGACCCCGCCGACGCAACTGGTCGACACCACCGGCGCGGGTGACCTGTTCGCCGCCGGTTTCCTGGCCGGCATCACCAGCGGCCGCAGCCTGACCGATTCGGGCCGCATCGGGGCCATGGCGGCGGCCGAGATCATCAGTCACTATGGCGCCCGTCCGGAAACGGGCCTGAAGCAGCTGGTGTCCGGCATCTGATCGGGACGGCAGACACACGCGAGGACGGACCAGCCTGGACACGGGCCAGCCTGAACGAGGGCCAGCCTGGACAAGGAACCGTCGGCAACCGGGGACCGGAGACAAGATGCACCACGTCAACAGGATCAGACTGATATCCGGACTGATCCTGTTCGCGTTCGTGGCGACGCATCTGCTCAACCACGCGCTCGGCATCATCTCCCTGCCCGCCATGGAGCAGGGAAGGGAAGTCTTCCTGCTGGTCTGGCGATCGCCGCTGATGTCGGTGGTCCTGATGGTGGCGGTGGCGGTGCACATGGCATTGGCACTGTTCGCGATCTACATCCGGCGCGTCTGGCGCGGCATTTCCGTGGCGGAGATCGTCCAGATGGTGACGGGGTTCGCCCTGCCGCCACTGCTGGTCCTGCACGTACTCGCCAACCGGGGCCTGCATGAGAACTACGGACTGGACGATACCTATGCCTGGGTCTTGATGGCCCTGTGGCACCTGGACCCCTGGGGCGGCCTGCAGCAGGCGGTGGTCGTGATCCTGTCCTGGGTACACGGCTGCACCGGCATTCACATGTGGCTGCGACTGAAGAAATGGTACCACCCCTGCG
>CAJYBQ010000033.1 GCA_913064755.1 uncultured Alphaproteobacteria bacterium | reverse complement strand
CCACCGCCATCCAGCGCGCTTCTGATCGCGTCGCCATGCTCGTCCGGTGCGCGCGCGCGGCGCGGCGCGACCTTGTCCTGGCCGGAGACCCACATGGGGGTGTCGATCAGCCTGGGCAGCAGTGCGCCTTCCGCCGTGTCCCGGATGGCGCCGATGGCGTGGGCCTGGGGGTCCTTGCCGGCCTCGTCCGGGGTCAGGACGGGGCCGACGGCCAGGCGGGTATCGCCCAGACGTTTTTCCCACTCGACCCAGTCCCTTTGCAGGAATGCCGCGTCGAAGATGCGGGTCAGGGCGGCCGCATTGGCCGACCGGGCTTCCTGTGTCGCAAAGCGCGGGTCTTGCAGCAGGTCGGGACGTTCGATGACCTGGGTCAGGCGGTTGAAATCCCGTTCCGGGTCCAGGGCCGACATGATGAACCAGCGCCCGTCGCGGGTTTCGTAATAGTTGACCAGCGCCGTCCAGGGGTCCAGGCGGGGGCGGCGGTCCTGCAGCACCGCACCGGCAAGCGTCGCCGTCGTCAGCACCGCGTTTGACCAGCGACCGTTGGCGATCAGGGAGGTATGCACCTCCCGCCCGCGCCCGGTCATCGTCCGCTCGTAGAGACCCAGCATCACCGCGCCGAACAGGGCGATGCCCGTCGGGTGATCGCCCTGCCCGGCGACCGAGGTCGCCGGTGGCCCGGCCATGTCGGGGCGGACCAGGTGCATCAGGCCCGACCGCGCCCAATAGGTCGTGACGTCGAAGCCGGAGCCATCCGCCTCGGCCCCCACCTCCCCCTTCGCGGTCAGGGAGGCGTAGATCAGCCGGGGATTGATGGCGGACAGTTCGTCCCAGGTGAGGCCGAACTTGCGCCGCACCGGCAGCGGGTGGTTGGTGACGAAGACATCGGCGGAGGCGACCAGCGCCCGCATCCGTTCCCGGTCGGCGGCCTGCCCCAGGTCCATGATGATGCCGCGCTTGCTGCGGTTGTCGAGTTGCCAGGCATAGTCCGTGTCGGCCGTGGGAAAGCCCGGCGTGTCGGTCATGCGGCGAAAGCCGTCGCCCCCCGGCGGCTCCACCTTGATCACGTCGGCACCGAAGTCCGCCATCACCGTCGCTGCCGTCGGCCCGGCGATCCAGGTGGCGGCGTCGATGACGCGGATACCGGCCAGGATCGGCCGGTCGGTTGCCGGAGCCGCCCCGTCTCTGTCGGTCGCGTCGGTCACCCGGCGTCCCTGTCCGGCGTGTCGAGCCAGCTGTTGAAGGTCGGTCGGCGCTTCTCCCGGAACGAGTTGCCGCCCTCCTTCGCGTCCGGATGGTGATCCACGACGGCTGTCTTGCCCGCGATGTCGTCCAGCGACTGGGCCCAGGTCATCTCCGCCGCGTTGTAGACGGACCGTTTCAGCAGCCGCATGGCCACCTGCGGCCCCTCCGCCATCTCCCGCGCCAGGGCCTCCACTTCCTGTTTCAGGTCAGCCGGGGGCACGGCGGCCGTGACCAGTCCCATCTCCGCCGCCTCGACGCCGGTGACGATGCGCTTGCGCATCAGGAAATCCATGGTCTTCGCCAGTCCCAGGTGCTGCACCAGCAGCGCCTGCCCCCCCTCGTCGGGCAGCAGGGCAAAGCGCAAGGTGGCGCTGCCCATCCGCGCGTCGGTCGCGGCAATGCGGAAGTCGCAGGCCAGCGCCAGGGAGAACCCGGTCTGGATCGCGACGCCATTGATGGCGGCGATGGTGATCTTGTAGATCTGGCGCACGGTGGTGTTCAGCTGCTGCGAGATCCAGCGCAGCCCGTCATAGGTGCCGATGCCGGTGTCGTGGCCCGGCGGGATCAGCGGCACCTCCCCCGGTTCGTCGCGCATGCCCCGGGCATAGCCCTTCAGGTCATCCCCGGCGGAGAAGGAATCACCGCTGCCGATGAAGACGATCACCCGCACGCTGTCGTCCATCTGCGCATGGGTCAGGGCCTCGATCAGGTCCCGCTTCATGGCCGAGGTCATGCCGTTCTTGCGTTCCGGCCGGTTCAGCGTGACCCACAGGATGCCGGGTTCGGTGAGTGAGAGTTCAAAGCCCTTCCAGGCGCCCATCCGCATGATCGTTCCTCCCCAGGATTGCGTGCTTCGGGGATGGTAGTCCGATTTGCGGCGGTCAGGGAAGAATCCCGTGACGGATCGGGCCTTTCACATGCGGTTGGAAATGTTGCCGCACCGCATGCCGCCCGCGCTGACGTGGCCAGGGGCCAAGGGTAGGGGGCAGGCCATGCCGTCGATGGCCGGCGAAATGCTCAGCCCTGCTTCACCGCGGCGGCGACAGTGGCAACCCTGGCGCCCACCAGTTCGATGGATTTCCGCGCCGCCTCGTCCACGATGCCGCCATCGGCATCGAATGTTTCGGCGTTGCAGGACAGCGCCCGTTGCTGCGGCACCACCAGCACGCCGATGTTGCCCAGGATGGCACGGACATGGACCAGCCCGCGCAGACCGCCCAGCGCACCACCTGAACCGGCCACCAGGCCGGCAACCTTGCCCTGGTAGGCATGCAACGGCGGGCGACCCTGCATCGGGCGCGACACCCAGTCGATGGTATTCTTCAGCAATGGCGTGATGGAGCTGTTGTATTCCGGGCAGCCGATGATCAGCCCGTCGTGGGCGTCGAACAGGTCCTTCAGCGCGATCACGTTGTCGGGGAAGCCGCTGTCCGCCTCCAGGTCGCCGTCATAGAGCGGCAGCGGGTAGTCCGCCAGTTCAAGCCAGGTCACCTCGGCGCCTGCCGCTTCCGCCCCGCGCGCGGCGGCAATGGCAAGGCGACGGTTGATGGAATCGCGGCGGATGCTGCCGGCGAAGGCGAGAATGCGTGCTGTCATGGTCGAACCTGTCTTTCTCGGTCATGGGCAGGAACTCGGGTCTCTGCCCCAAGCCTCCGGCCATTGCAGGCATCTGTCATCCGAAAAGTGCATCGATGCGCAAAGCATTTGCACGCCGCGACCATATCGGGGACGCTGCCCGCCGGATCCCCGGGGGCGATCCCGCCCCGCCTCGAAGAAACAATGCCGCATCAGGAGACACCACAATGATCCCGATCATCACCATGCTCTACGCAGGCCTGATGGGGCTGCTGCTTGTCGTCCTCTCGTTCCGCGTCATCGGCTTCCGGCGTTCTTCAGGGGTCGGCATCGGCGACGGCGGCAACGAGGTCGCGGCACGCCTGATCCGGGTGCAGGGCAATTTCGTCGAATACGTGCCCTTTGCCTTGATCATCATGCTGCTGCTGGAACTGAACGGGGAGAACCCGGTGGCGCTGCACGTCTTTGGCGCACTGCTGTTCCTGGCCCGTATCGCCCACGCCACCGGCCTGTCGGGCAATCCGGCCTATTCGAAGGGCCGGTTCGTGGGTGCACTGGTGACGTTCCTGCTGCTGATCATCGGATCGGTCTGGCTGATCGTCCGCAGCGTGATCTGGCAGACGCTCTGAGGCACCGCGACGGCCTGCGCGATCCGTGCGTCGACGGATCCGTCCTAGCCCGCGGTGGCGGTCGCGGCTTCCGCCGTGTCCTTCGCCCCGTCGGAGAACGGTGACCGGCCGCGCCTGAAGCGCCCTGCCAGCCGGTCGAGACGGGACAGCGACGTGTCGAGCGCGGCCATGGTGCGCGACAGGTCCGGACTGTCGTCGTCCAGGAAGGTGCGGAATGTCCGGGCATAGGCCATGCCGAGGGCCTTGACCCGCAGCGCCCCCATGATGCCGGCGGTTGAAACGCCCGCGGCTTCCATCGCCAGGCGCATGGCCCGCTGCCCCGGTCCGGCCATCAGCACGAAGGCATCGCCGGGATCGGTGGGCAGGCTCGACAGGACGGCGCGCAAGCCTTCGCGATGCCCCTTCAGGTGATCGAAACGGGCAATCAGCAGGGTGAAGAGCCGGTCGCGCACGGATTCGTCGGGCCAGTCATCGTCGACGGCGGCCAGCATCGCCTGGTCGGCACGCGCGGCAAGGTGGCGGATGACGCCCATGCGATCACCGACCGCATCAACCACGGCCGCGACCTCCAAGCCTGACTCTCGGGCGATGTCATAGAGCGTGACGTTGCGCCAGCCTGCCATGGCAGCAAGCTGCATGGTTGCATCGATGATCGGTCCGACCGGATCCTTTTTGCGTGGCATGGTCACTGCTCCTTCCGCCGAGTGCTGTCACCTGACTCTGGAAATGGGGCGTTCGACGGCAACGTGAAGCGGGAAGTTTGTCGCAACCGGGCCGGAAAGCACCCGACAGGAAGGGGAGGGAACGGCGCGGACGGTACCTCGCCCGCGCGCCCCGGTACCGATCAGCCCTGGATGGCGATGTCCGCGGACACGTAATCGTAGCCCAGGGCCTCGGCGACGGCTTCGTAGGTCACCTTGCCGTTCCAGACGTTCAGGCCGTGCTTCAGGTGCGGGTTGGCGCTCAGCGCGCCCTTCCAGCCCTTGTTGGCAATGGCGATGGCGTGCTGCAGGGTCACGTTGTTCAGCGCGTAGGTGGATGTACGGGCGACACCACCGGGCATGTTGGCGACACAGTAATGCACGACACCCTCGACCACGTAGGTCGGTTCCGCATGCGTGGTCGCGCGGGAGGTCTCGAAGCAGCCGCCCTGGTCGATGGCAACATCGACCAGCACCGCGCCGTCCTTCATGGTGGTCAACATGTGGTGCGTGACCAGCTTCGGCGCGGCAGCACCGGGCACCAGCACGGCACCGATCACCAGGTCGGCCGCGGCAACCTGTTCTTCCAGCGTCGTGCGGTTGGAATAGAGCACCTTGGCCGAGGCCTCGAAATGGTTCTCCAGCTTTTCCAGCGCCGCGTGGCTGCGGTCCAGGATGGTGACATCGGCATGCAGGCCGACGGCCATCTGCGCGGCGTTGAAACCGACCACGCCGCCACCCAGGATGACCACCTTGCCCGGCGCGACACCCGGCACACCGCCCAGCAGCACGCCCAGGCCGCCGTGGGATTTCTCCAGCGCTGTCGCGCCGGCCTGGATCGCCATGCGCCCGGCAACCTGGCTCATCGGCTTCAGCAGCGGCAGGCCACCCAGCGTGTCCGTCACGGTCTCGTAGGCGATGCAGACGGCGCCGCTGTTGACCAGGTCACGGGTCTGGTCGGGGTCCGGAGCCAGGTGCAGGTAGGTATAGAGAATCTGGTCGGGGCGCAGCATCGCACGCTCGTTCGCCTGCGGTTCCTTCACCTTCACGACCATGTCGGCGCGGGCGAAGACCTCGCTTGCCTCCGCCACGATCTCCGCACCCGCCGCGACATAGGCCTCGTCGGTGGCACCGATACCCATGCCGGCACCGGTTTCCACCAGCACTTCGTGGCCATGCAGCTTCAGTTCGGCGACGCTTTCGGGCGTCAGGCCGACGCGATACTCGTGGTTCTTGATTTCCTTGGGGGTACCGACGCGCATCAGAGGCCTCCTGGGCGGTTTTTCATTGCGATGCTTCAGAATGCCGAATCCGGGTTCGGAAGAGTTACGATTCTTGTCGCGCCAGATGGATGAAACAGGATATTATCTGTTTCATTGATAGTATTTCAGGAAATCCTCCCATGGATCGCACGGATGCGCGAATACTTCGGCGTCTGCAGCAGAATTCGGCACCGCCCCTGAACGAGCTGGCGGACGCCGTCGGCCTGTCGCCTTCGGCATGCCATCGCCGGGTGAAGCTGCTGGAGAAGTCCGGCGCGATCTCCGGCTACGTGGCGCGGCTGGACCGCGCGGCGCTGGGCCTGACGATCCAGGCATTCGTCGAGATCAGCCTGACATCGCAGAGCGAGGAGGCGCTGCAGGCCTTCGAGGAGGCCGTGATCCGCACGGAGGAGATCCTGGAATGCCACCTGATGACGGGTTCCGCCGATTACATGCTGCGGGTCGCGGCGCGCGATGTGGCGGATTTCGAACGCATCCACCGCAATCGCCTGTCGCGCCTGCCCGGTGTTGCCAGCCTGCAATCCGGCTTCGTCCTGCGCAGCATTCGCGAAGGTGGTGCCTATCCGGTTGATGTGACGTAAACTTCACCCCGCGTCATGAAAGCCCCGTTCGCGATGCGCTGGCCCGGTCCGGCGCGTCCCAACCGTCCCCAACTGGCGGAGTCCCTGTCGGACCATGCATGAAGAACAACTGATAAACCTGGCCACGGTCGCTGGTGCGGCATTGCTCTGCGGTCTGCTGCTCAGCCGGATCAAGCAGCCGGTCGTGGTCGGCTACATCGTCGCCGGGGTGGTCCTCGGCCCCTCCGTGCTCGGCCTCGTCGGCGGCGGCGAGGAGGTGCAGCTGATCGCGGAACTGGGCGTGCTGATGCTGCTGTTCCTGATCGGGATGGAGCTTTCGCTGCGCAGTTTCCGCCACATCTGGCGCACCGCCATGACCATCGCGGGCCTGCAGATCGGGTTGGGACTGGCCTTCGCCTGGCTGCTCGGCAAGGGGCTCGGCTGGTCGCCCGAACTCTCGCTGATCGTCGGTTTCGGGCTCGGCCTCAGTTCCACGGCCGTTGCGATCAAGATCCTGGAGGATATCGGGGACCTGCGCTCCGACGTCGGGCAGCTGGCCGTCGGCGTGCTGGTGGCGCAGGACCTGGCGGTCGTGCCGATGCTGCTGATCGTGGGCGAGATGGGGAAACCGGACGCAAGCCCCTACGGCGCGCTGGTGCCCGTCCTCGTCGCCGTCGCGATCCTGGGCGGCATTGTCTACCTGCTCAGCCGCCGCAAGCGGGAACACCTGCCCTTCGCGCACTGGATCAGCGACAACCACGATCTGGCCGCCATGTCCGGCCTGGCCATGTGCTTCGTCTTCGCGGCGATCAGCGGCCTTGTCGGCCTGTCACCGGCCTACGGGGCCTTCATCGGCGGGCTGGTGGTGGGCAATACCATCGAACGGCAGAAGATGATCGCGGCGGTGGAACCGGTGCAATCGGTGTTGCTGATGGTCTTCTTCCTGTCCATCGGGCTGTTGCTCGACCTGAACTTCATCTGGGAGAACATGCTGCTGGTCATCGGCCTGCTGCTTGTCGTGTCGTTCGCCAAGATCGGCACCAACATCACCATCCTGCGCATGCTGGGGGAACCCTGGCCCAAGGCCTGGCTGGCCGGCACCGTGATCGGCCAGGTCGGCGAATTCTCCTTCGTGCTGGTGGCCACCGGGGTCGCGGCAGGCGTCGTCGATCCCTTCGGGTCCAAGCTGATGACCGCGATCATCGCGCTCAGCCTGATCGCCAGCCCGTTCTTCCTGTTCACCGCCCGCCGCATGGAGGGCGTCGAGTGGCGACGCATCAGGACCTTCGGTGACTTCACGCATGCCATCTACGGTCGCAATGCCGGTGCCTTCGTGCAGGGCTCCAGCCGCGCGGCACGCGGCGTCGGGCGGGTGACCTTGAGCGTCGGTGACTACGGCATCAGCGAACTCGACAGGATCGTCAGCAAGCTGCAGCCCGCGAAACCCGACACCCCCGAAGGCGGGACTTCGGACGCCGCTCCGGACACGGTCACGGAGGAGGTGAAGGACGAGGCCATGCCGGAAGGGGCACTCGGGCCTGGCGGCAACGACGTCGCATCGGCACCGGGTCCGGATGCTGAGGACTTGCCCGGCGACAGGATCGCCGGCGACGACGGCGACCGTGGCATGGACGGGACCGGGGTCGACGAGAAGCAGCCCGATGGCCGACCGGGTACTTGAGGAGGCCTGGCGGCAGCGCACGGGAGGTCGCGTTGCCGGGGTCGACGAGGTCGGGCGCGGACCGCTGGCCGGGCCGGTCATCGCGGCGGCGGTCATCCTGCCCGACGACCGGCTGATCGGGGGCCTGGCGGATTCCAAGGCCCTGTCGCGCAAGCGCCGTGAAGAGGTGGCGGTCACCATCCACCAGCAGGCGATCGTCTGCATCGCCGCCGCGACCGAGGCGGAAATCGATCAGCTCAACATCCTGCATGCGTCCATGCTCGCGATGACGCGTGCGCTGGCCGGCCTGGCCGAGCAACCCGCCGCCGCGCTGATCGATGGCAACCGGCTGCCACCCGGTCTTCCCTTTCCGGCAGAGGCCGTCGTGAAGGGGGATGCAAAGGTTTCGGCCATCGCTGCGGCGTCGATTGTTGCAAAAGTGCATCGGGATGCCCTGATGCGACAGCACGCTGAAACATGGCCCGGATACGGTTTCGAGCGGCACGCCGGATACCCCACACGCCAGCATCGCCAAGCACTTCAGGCCCTTGGCCCCTGCCCCATACACCGTCGCTCATTCCAGCCTGTTCGTGATTTGATCATTGAAGAAGGCCGGATAAATCACTGACTCCACGCACAAAAAGCCATTGACCTAAGATTCTGGTTCAAGTGACTATGCCAACGCGCTGGTGATTCGAGGGGATTGCCGCGCAATCAGGGTGGGGCATCAGACAGGACAGCGCGGGCATCATGCAGGATTTGCCAGTCAACAGAATCATTCAGGGCGACTGTATCCAGATCATGGAGGGGCTGCCGGCAGGGTCGGTGGACATGATCTTTGCTGATCCGCCGTACAACCTTCAGCTCAAGGGCGAGTTGCGGCGACCGGACGAGAGCGTGGTCGACGCGGTGAACGACCACTGGGACCAGTTCGCCAGCATGGAGGCCTATGACGCCTTCACCCGGGCCTGGCTTTCCGCCGCGCACCGGGCGCTGAAGGATACCGGCACGCTGTGGGTCATCGGCAGCTATCACAACATCTACCGCATCGGCGCGATCCTGCAGGACCTGGGCTTCTGGATCCTGAACGACGTGGTCTGGCGCAAGTCGAACCCGATGCCGAACTTCCGGGGCCGCCGCCTGACCAACGCGCACGAGACCATGATCTGGTGCGCGGAGGGGGAGAAGAACAAGGGCTATACCTTCAACTACGAGGCGCTGAAGGTGCTAAATGACGACGTCCAGATGCGCTCCGACTGGCTGCTGCCGATCTGTTCGGGCAACGAGCGGCTGAAGGAGGACGACGGGCAGAAGGCGCATTCGACGCAGAAGCCGGAGTCCCTGCTGTATCGCATCCCGGTCACCGCCACCCGCGACAATGATATCGTGCTCGACCCGTTCTTCGGCACGGGCACCACCGGCGCGGTCGCCAGGCGACTGGGGCGGCGCTTCATCGGGATCGAACGCGAGGACAAGTATTGTCGCCTGGCGCAGAACCGGAGCGGCAGGGGTCGGACGCTGGCCAAGGAAGACCGCGCCATCACGCCGCCTAAGCGGCAGGCGGTGCGGGTACCGTTCGGCACCGTGGTCGAACGCGGCCTGATCGAACCCGGAACCTACGTCTTCGGGCCCACCGGCAAGCACGTGGCACGGGTCCGTGCCGACGGCAGCCTGATCTGCGCCGATGTCACGGGTTCGATCCACAAGATCGGTGCCCACGTGCAGGGCGCGCCGAGCTGCAATGGCTGGACCTGGTGGCATATCGAGGTGGAGGGCAAGCTGCGCCCCATCGACATCTTCCGCGACCAGATCAGGGCAGAGCTGGGCGCGGAATAGCCCGACCAGGCACCGCATCGGGCCGGTGCTCAGCCCCCGGACGGGGCAGCCCCGGCGCGCAACCCATGGATCAGCAGGTGAAGCAGGCGGTTGACGTCGGCCTCCGCCTCTGCCCGCGACCCGGCGGTTTCGAGCACGCCGTTGAGGGCATGGGTGATCATCCGCGCCGTCGCCATCATGTCGTCGGGCTGGCCGCCGACCTGGCGCATCAGACCGGCCAGCAATTGCTCGAAGCTGTCGTTGCTGGCCAGGCTATGACCACCGCAGATGCGGTTCTTCGCGTTGATCAGTTCGCGCCCGAAGGGGGCGGCGTGCAACAACTCGTAGACCCAGCCAACCCGCGCATGAATGACCCCGGTCAGGCGCTCTTCGGCCGAGCCGGGGGCGGCCGCGGCCGCGAGCACGGCATTGCGCGCGCGCTGGTTCATGCGCTGGCTCAGGGCGTTGAAGATCTCGTCCTTTGCCCGGTAGTGCTTGTAGAGCGAGGTCCGCGACAGGCCCGCCGCCTCGGCAATGTCGGACATGGTGGTCTTGGCGTAACCATGCTGCGCAAACCGGTCCAGGGCGGCATCGAGCAGCTGGCCGACGGTCGCCGATTCATCGGGTAGGGAAGAGGTCATCTCTGTCCTGCTGTTTACAGAATGATCAAAATTTGTAAACTACGTTCATGTCCACTTCAGATCCCGTGATCCTCGTCGATCGCACAATCACCACGTCGACCCCTGTCGCGGCGGTGTTCGCCTTCATTGCCAATCATCAGAACTACGCCCTCTGGTTTCCGGGGGTCATCGATATCCGCTCCGACGACAGCCTACCGCATGGAACGGTGGGGAAGACATACCATGAAACCCTGCGCCTGCCTTCCGGGCGGCAGCAGGTGATCGATATCCCGGTCGTGGAAAGCGTCTTCCCCAGCCGCTTCGTGACAGAAGGCCGCTTTCCACCGCTGCATCCGCGCATGGAGATGACCCTGGAACCGTTGCCGGACGGCGGCACCCGCCTGCGCTGGCGGTTCATGAGCCGCAACCGTTCACCCATCGGCAGGCTGCTTGTGCGGCTGCTGCTGCGTCCCGCGATGAGCAGGCGCAGCCGGGTGGCCGCCCGCCGATTGACGGCGCGGCTGGCGGACCTGCCCGCGGATTGAAACGCCCGCGTCTCGCCTGGCCGGAGCGTCAGTCCGCCAGCAGGGCGTCCTCGAACGGAAAGTCGGACAGCAGTTCGGTACCGGTTTCCGTGACCAGCACCTGCTGCTCCAGCTTCACGCCCTCCGGCCCGCCATCCGCGCCGATGTAGCTTTCGACGCAGAGCGTCATGCCCGCCACGATCTCCCCGTCATAGCCCGCATCGGCGAAATCTGCGCGATGGTAAAGATAAGGGTATTCGCCGGTCATGCCGCACCCGTGGGCGGACAGGTAATAGCGGTTGTCGGCAAAGCGTTCTGGGATGTCCCAGGCCCGTTCCGCGTAATCGCGGAAGCCGACACCGGGACGAAGCAGCGCCATGTTGTGATGCACCTGTTCATGCGCGACCCGGTACAGTTCCCGCTGTGCCGCCGTCGGCCTGTCCGGCCCGGCGTGGAAGGTGCGGGAAAAGTCGGCGTAATATCCGTGGCAGCCCACCACGTCGGTGTCGAAGGCGATCAGTTCATTCGGCTGGATGACGCGCGGCCCGGTCTCCTGGAACCACGGATTGGTGCGGGGGCCGGAATTCAGCAGCCGGGTCTCGCAATAGTCGCCGTTGCCCGCCACGACCGCCTGCTGCAGCACCGACCAGAGCGCGTTCTCCGTCATCCCGGGACGAATGGCATCACGCAGGGCCGCCACCGCGCGGCCGGTCAGCGCGCGGGAGGCACGGATGCATTTGACCTCCTCCGCCGACTTGATCGCGCGGGCGCGTTCGACGGGATGCTGCGCGTCGGTGATGCGAAAGCCCTCGGCCGCCAGCGCGATGCCCGCCCCGGCATTCAGCCGCTCCAGCCCGACCACGGCTCCCCTGCCCACCAGTTCCGCCAGGGTCGCGCCGATTTCCGCGGCCCACTTCCGTTCCCGCGCCGCGATCTCCCGACCGGCAGCGACGAAGCTGGCGGTCAGCGCGGGCCGCACTTCGTCCACCGTGTCGAAACCATCCGCCAGGTGCATGCAGCCGGTGAATTCATGGAGAATCGACCGGTCGGCCGTGAGCAGCAGGTATCGCGACGGCGCGTTGCGGGAACTGAACACCTGCATGTTGCGGGTACCGGTGGCATAGCGGATGTTCACCGCGTCGCTGAGGATGACGGCATCCACACCGGCGGCCAGCATCTCCGCCCTGATCCGCCCCTGGCGGTAGTGACGGACGGCATGCAGGTCGATGCCGTCCGATTCCGGCGCGGCATCCAGCAGGGCAATGTCGTTCAGGCCGGTACGGCCCTGGTGCCAGTCGAGCGTGGCCATGCTTCAAGCCCCATCCCCGGCCGGACCGTCCCCCGGCCTCAGCCCTTCAGATCGCTCATCGAGACATAGGCCGAAATCCGCTCCAGGCTGGACCTGACTTCCACGACAACCGGGCCGTCGTGGTTCATGGCTTCCGCCACCACGCCTTCCACGTCGCCGTCATCGCGGATCCTCAGACCCCTGGCGCCGAAGGCTTCACCCCAGGCCGCGAAGTCCGGGTTCACCAGGTCGGTTCCCGCGACGGTACCGGGAAAGAACTTTTCCTGGTGCAGCCGGATGGTGCCGTAGGCGCCGTTGTTGGACACGAAGATCTTGATCGGCACCCGGCGCGAGATGGCCGTGGCGATCTCGTTGCCCGTCATCATCGCCCCGCCATCGCCCAGGAAGGTGACGATCTGGCGATCCGGTTCGCGCATGCCCGCCGCCGCCGCCGCCGGGACGCCCATGCCCATGGCACCGGACACGGCACCGACCATGACCTGGCGACCGTTCAGCCGCAGGTGTCTGTGCACCCAGCTGGAGAAGTTGCCCGCGTCCGTCACCAGGATCGCGTCATCGGCCAGGTGCGGGCGCAGCGCCTCGATCACCAGGCCGAAATTGACGCCATCCGCCGCCGGTTCCGGCGCACCGCCCATCAGGCGGTCCACGTAGGCCTTCAACCGCCCGAGCCAGTCGGAGCGATCCTTCGCCGCCGGGGCGGCATCGACCAGGGCGTCGAGGAATGCCGCCGGGTCCACGGTCAGACCGATGTCGGCGGCGAAGACCCGCCCAACGACATTCGCGTCCGGATAGACATGCACCAGCTTCTGCTTCGGCGGGATCGACGGCAGGACGTAGCCCTGCGTGGTCGTGTCCCCCAGCCGCGTGCCGATGGCGAGGATCAGGTCGGATTCCGACAGCAGGTCGACCTGCGGCTTCGGAATGTTGAAGCCGAGGTACCCGGCATAGAGCGGATTGTCGTTGGGGAAGATGTCCTGGCGCTTGAAGCTGGTGACGACCGGCACCTGCAACGCGTTTGCCGCGCGCAGCATGGCGGCACGTCCACGGTCACCGTCCACCTGCCCGCCGGCAATGACCAGCGGTCGTTCGGCACCGGCCAGCATCTCCGCCACCCGGGCCACATCCTGTGCCGCGGCATGGGTGCGGGGCACGGGCATCGGGTCGAGCGGCTTGCCCTCCACGACATCGAACTGCATGTCTTCGGGCAGCACGATGATCACCGGTCCCGGCGTGCCGGAACAGGCGATCTGGTAGGCGCGGGCAACGATCTCCGGAATCCGCTCCCCGTCCATGATGGTCCAGACAGCCTTGGCCATGCCACCGAACATCCGGGCGTAATCGACCTCCTGAAACGCGCCGCGCCCCAGTTCCTCGCGCGCCACCTGGCCGATGAACAGCACCAGGGGCACCGCGTCCTGTTCCGCCGTATGCACGGCGATCGAGGCATTGGTGGCCCCCGGGCCGCGGCTGACGAAGGCGATGCCGGGGCGTCCGGTCAGCTTCGCATCCGCGACCGCCATGAACCCGGCACCGGATTCATGGCGGGTCGGCACCAGGTCGATCCGGTTCTGCCGGGCCAGCGCGTCGAGGGTCGCCAGGTAGCTCTCCCCCGGCACGCAGAACACCCGGTCGGCCCCCTGCCGTTCAAGGCAGGCGACCAGCAGTTCCGCGGCGGTCGTCATGCGGCCACCGACGTGCGGCGGTTGAACATGACAGCCAGCACCAGCGCCGGGACCAGCAGGATCAGCGCCCCGATGACCAGTTCCACATGGGTGAAGCCGGTCAGCTTGCCACCGGGTGCAAGGAACAGGATCGACGATATGCCGACCGCGGCCCTGATCGGCCATTGCAGCACGCCACCACCGGTCAGTCGCCCGATCCCGATCAGGTAGCCCTGCAACGCGGACGCCATCAGCACCACCCCGATGATCGCCGTGATCGTCACGGTGAGCCCCTGCGCGCCCGGGCCCTGCACGACCCGGCCCGGCGGGGGCCCGGAGAAGAACGGGAGGACGTCGGTGACGG
>CAJYBQ010000032.1 GCA_913064755.1 uncultured Alphaproteobacteria bacterium | reverse complement strand
CACCAGCATGTCGGGAATGAGAAGCGACCTGTCCACTTTCTGGGTCGCGCACGAGACGGGTTCCACCCCGATGGCCAACCAGGTGCGCGTGCAGCAGATGGCGATCCTGACGCGCCGGTCGCCGGTGATCTTCGTTGCCGTGGCCACCAATGCCGTGCTGACGGCGACGATTGTCGGACCCGCCCATCAGCCCGAGTTCGCGTTCATCTGGGCCTGCGTGGTGGTCGCGCTCAGCCTCGCCGGGCTGCTGCGCTGGTACTACCGCCGCAAGCCCGTCACGCCGAACTTCGTCAGCCACCGCGGTCCCCGGCGGCTGGCGATTGCGGCCACGCTGCATGGCATCCTCTGGGGCTGCGGCTGTGCGATCATCTTTCCCGTCGTGCCGGGGTCCGAACAGGTCTTCATCGGCATCCTGGAGGCCGGTACGGCGGCTGCCGGGGCAACGATCCTGGCCACGCTGCCCGCGGCATCCATCGGCTTCACGCTCGGCTGCCTGGTGCCGTTCACCATCCGCCTGGCCCTGCAGGACGACGCCCTCAACTGGTCGCTGGCCGCGATGTCCGTTGCCTTCCTGGTGGTGCTGCTGGTCACCGCGCGATCGTTCTACATGTCCTTCATCGAAGGGGTGCGCGGACGGGTGGCAACGGAAAAGCTGCTGACCGAACTCTCCGGTGCGCGCCAGGATCTGCTGGATGCCATCGCGAGTTCCACGGAAGGATTCGCGCTGTTCGATTCATCGGGCAAGCTGGTGGTGGCCAACGACCGCTTCGCGGAACTGCTGCGCCTGGAACCGGCGGTATCACGTGTCGGCCTGACCTATCCGGACCTGTTGCGCGGTGCCGGGCATGGCAGCCTGACGGCGGAGTGGCGGGAGGCGCAGGTGCAGCGTCACATGGCCTGTGACGGGCGGGAGGTGGTTTCCCTGCCGGATGGGCGGTGGCTGGGCATCGGGCACCGTCGCGCCGGCCAGGGCGGCGTGGTGACATCGCTGGTCGACCTGACATCCTTCAAGCAGAACGAGATCGAATTGCTGCGCGCGACAGCCAAGGCGGAGGACGCGAGCCGGTCGAAATCCGAATTCCTCGCCATGATGAGCCACGAACTGCGGACACCGCTGAACGCCATCCTCGGCTTTGCCGAGATCTTCATGAGCGAGATGTTCGGACCGCATACCGATGAGCGCTACAAGATCTACGCGAAGGATATCCACGAGGGCGGTCAGCACCTGTTGCAGGTGATCAACAACATCCTGGACCTGTCGAAGGTGGAGGCAGGCCGGTTCGAACTTGATATCCAGCCCTGCAGCCTGCCCGACCTGGCCACGTCGGTGATACGGCTGCTGCAGGCCCGGGCGGACGAGGCCGGCCTGAAAATGATCCTGGAACCGGATGCCGACCTGCCGCTGATCGACGGGGACCAGCGCGTCATACGGCAGATGCTGCTCAACCTGATCGGCAATGCGATCCGCTTCACCGATCCCGGGGGGACAATCACGGTTCGATTGTCGACCGATGTGCTGGGCGCACAGCTGGTGACGATCACGGACACCGGGATCGGCATTGCGGCAGAGGACATCCCCCGGGTGCTGGAACCGTTCGGCCAGGCGGATGCCGGGCTGGCGCGGCGACAGGATGGGACGGGGCTTGGTCTGCCGCTGGTGAATTCCTTCATCGCGCTGCACGGCGGCACCCTGGACCTGGCGTCGGAGCCGGGCAAGGGCACCGTGGTGACCCTGCGATTCCCGCCGGAGCGCAATGTCGACAGGCCCGTCGATTCGCCCGTGGTCGGCGCATAGCTTCTGATCGGCCGCCGATTTCACCTTGAACCGGCCACAAATCAACCTCCGTTAACCCCCGGTTCACCGTTCGGATACCCGACGTTAACGAACGCCTCCCAGAATTAACCTCTCATCGGGCTGGAAGTCCGATTCCAGGAGGAAGAAAAATGGGAACCTATGATCAAACCATACCGAAGACACTGCTGATCCGTGCCGAACGTGGCGAGGCTGCCGCGCAATACCTGCTTGGCCTGTTCTACGCCACCGAGGACGCCACCGCGGAAGGCCTGATCCAGGCACACATGTGGTTCAACATCGCTGCCGTCTCGGGGGACGTCAGGGCCAGGGCCGAACGCCAGGAACTGGCGGACATGATGACTGCGCCCGAGATCGCCGAAGCACAGAAGCGGGCCCGCGCCCAGTTGCAGCTGCAGCGGGGCTGAAGGTCGGCCTCTCGATCCTGCCAGCCTCTCGACTCCGCCAGCAGGACCCCGTCAGCGCAGGCCGTCCTTGCCTTCGGCCTCGTCATGGGTCAGTCCGCCGACACGCGGCAGCGGTCGACCACTGTCCGTCACGGCCACCGCCACCAGTATCTCGTCGGCACGTGGCGCATCGGCAATCATGACCTCCATGCCATCGAAATGGCTGCGCACGTAGGCGGCGTCCTTGTGCCCCAGCGGCACGTCCAGGACCTGCCCGGGTCCACCGCGCTTCTTCGATGACGGAACCAGCGCCGCGCCCTTTTCCACCGCCGCCCGCAACGGCTTGCCGAGCCTGGGGTGCAGGATGGCGGCGGCATGCTCCAGTTCCCCGTCGACGCCCACCAGGGCCGCCTTGCCATAGCTCTGTGCCTGCGCGGGCGTGATGCCCAGCGCGGCGACGCAACGGTCCCCCAGCAGCCCGCCCAGTTCCTCCCCGATCACCATCAGCGGCTCCAGGTCTTCCCGGTACTTTCCTGCGAGGGGATTCGCGATCACGGCGACCGCAGCGGCCTTCCGGGTCGGTGGGGATATGGTCTGCCCCATTTCGCGGTGAATTTCCTCGATGAAGATGGCGATCTTCCTGATCTCTGCAGCCATGCCCACATTCCCCCGGTCGCGATGCTTTCCCGGGCGGATTTCCCGGGCCGGGTGAGGGTCAGGCGGCCCCGGATCATTGTCAAGCAAGCCGCGTTGCGCGGCAGGATCGGTGGTCTGCCATCCGGCGTGTCACCGGGGGTGGAGCGGTGCGTCATTTGGTCCGTTAGGCCTGCGTTGACCCTGTCTGTGTCGGGAGACTAGGTTTCGCCCGCCTTCCACCGGGGCTGGTTTGCAGTGCGTAGCGTTATGAGTGGGTTCCGGTGTGGAGTGCCCGACAGGGCTTGAGGCGGGCGGTCTTGGTTTCCCGGTAGACGGGACACTTCCCAGTTGGAAGTGCTATCTTTCGAGCGTGTATCTTCGAAAGGGAGGACGATGGCCGAACACCCTGAAGGGCGACTTCCCGGCGGTAAGGACCGCAAGGAAGCTTTCGAGGCCCGATTGAAGGCGGCGCGCGATTCCGGTCCTGATGGCCGGGCCCGGGCGCGGCATGAAAGTCGGGAGCGATCCAGGGCTGACGGGGTTGCCTGGCGGATATCGGCGGAACTTGTTGCCGCCTTTCTGTTTTGCGGCTTTATCGGCTGGTGGATAGACGAATGGTCGGGAACCCGACCTGCCTTCCTGATTTCCGGGCTGTTGCTCGGGGGTGCGGTTGGTATAAGGAATGTATATCGGGTCGCAATGCGGATGTCCGCTGAGGCCGAAGGAACAGAGGACAAATAGGGTGGCAGCAGGCGGTCACAGCCCTCTCGCGCAGTTCGAGATCAAGCAGCTCATTCCGTTGAACGCGGGTGGCGTTGACATCTCGTTCACGAACTCGGCCCTGTGGATGGTCATTGCCATCGCAGCGGCAACGCTTCTGCTCACGCTGGGCATGCGCGGTCGCGCCATGGTTCCCGGGCGACTGCAGTCGGTTGCCGAGCTTTCGTACGAATTCATCGCGAACATGATTCGCGACAACGCCGGATCCGGGGGCAAACCCTACTTCCCGTTCCTGTTCACGGTGTTCTTCTTCATCCTGTTCTGCAACCTGCTGGGCATGATCCCCTACAGCTTCACGCCGACCAGCCACATCATCGTCACCTTCGGGATGGCGCTGGTGGTCTTCATCGGCGTGACGATCATCGGCTTTGCCAAGAACGGCCTGGGCTTCATCCGCCTGTTCGTGCCGTCCGGCGTGCCGATCGCGCTGCTGTTCATCCTGGTGCCGATCGAGATCATCTCGTACTTCGTGCGCCCCATCAGCCTCAGCCTGCGTCTCTTCGCCAACATGATGGCGGGGCACACGATGCTGAAGGTCTTCGGTGGCTTCGTGATCTCGCTGGGTTTCGTTGCCGGCTGGGCTCCGCTGGCCTTCCTGGTCGCGCTGACCGGGCTGGAGATCGGCATCGCCATGCTGCAGGCCTACGTCTTTACCATTCTGAGCTGTCTGTATCTCCACGACGCCCTGCATCCTGGGCATTGATCTGACTGTTCGGAACTGAATAAACCAATCGCATCAACCTCAATCTGGAACGAAGAGGGTTAGTATTATGGAAGCAGAAGCCGCAAAGCTGATCGGTGCCGGTCTGGCCACCATCGCGCTCGCAGGTGTTGGCGTCGGTATCGGCAACATCTTCGGTAGTTTCGTCGCCGGTGCCCTGCGCAATCCCGGTGCCGCCAACCGCGTGTTCGGCAACGTGCTGCTGGGCTTCGCGCTGACGGAAGCCGTTGCGCTGTTCGCGCTGGTTATTGCGTTCCTGATCCTCTTCGCATTCTGATCCGGTTCCCCGTTCGGGGAATCATTCGGGACGCAAGAGAAGATGGCCGGGCGGTCCCAGGATCGCCCGGAAGAAAAGTCGCACCAACCAACGAGGCGTAGTCGGTCATGCCGCAGCTAGCAGCCGAAACATTTGCTTCGCAGCTTATCTGGCTCGCGATAACCTTCGTGATCCTCTACCTGATCATGTCGCGGGTCGTGATCCCGCGGGTGGGCGGGATTCTCGAGGATCGTGAAGCGCGTATCCGCGGGGATCTGGACAAGGCGGAAGAACTCAAGGCCGATGCCGACAAGGCGATGGCCGAGTACGAAGCCCGTCTGGCCTCCGCGCGGACGAGTGCGAACCAGATCATCGGCGAGATGAAGGCGACAATGGCCACGGAGACGGAGAAGCGTCGTCACGAGATCGACGCCGAACTGTCGAAGCGCCAGGCCGAAGCCGAGGTCAAGATCGCCGAACAGCGTGACTCCGCGCTGGGGTCGCTGGACGAGGTCGCGAAGCAGGCCACGGCCGCTCTCGTGGAACGCCTTACCGGCAGCTCCGACGAGGACCGCGTCGCCAGGGCCGTCGCTAGCGTTGGGGAGGGTCGCTGATGTTCATCAGTGCCGCAATGGCCGCCACCGAAGGCGCCGAACACGCGGAAGGGTTCTTCGAGGATCCGACTGTCTGGGTGGGCGTTGCCTTCCTGCTGTTCATCGCGCTGGTCATCTACCTGAAGCTGCCCGGCAAGATCGCCGGACTGCTGGATGATCGTGCCGACCGGATTCGCAACGAACTGGAAGAAGCCAAGCGCCTGCGCGAAGAAGCCCAGTCGCTCTACGCCGAGTACCAGCGGAAGGCAGAAGACGCCCTGAAGGAAGCCGACCGGATCGTCGAACACGCCCGCGAAGAAGCGGAACGGGTTGGCGCCAAGGCCAAGGCCGACCTGGAAGCGTCCCTGGAACGTCGCCGTCTGCAGGCGGAGCTGAAGATCGCCCAGGCCGAACAGCAGGCGCTGGACGAGGTGCGTGCGCGGGCGGTGGATATCGCCATCAACGCCGCGACCAGCATTCTGAAGGACGACATGCAGGGGGAGAAGGGCACCGCGCTCATCGACCGCTCCATCGACGACCTGGGCAACCATCTGCACTGATCGCTGCCCGCAACTGATCTGAATGCGCCGTCGGGTTGATGACCCGGCGGCGTTTTTCGTTGTGCGGCATGTGCCGGGCGCCCGGGCGCCCGGGCGATGCACGGTGCATCATTCTGACAGATAAGGGATGGCGTGGCGAACTGGAGGCACGATGGCCCGAGGATGGCCGCCCGAGTCCGGGCGGGACGTGAAACCGCCCGATCCTACCTGCTGGTGCCGCCAATGGGTGGCGGCGCGGGCCCGGCCGCGGCACCGAGACAGCCCGCGAACATGGCATCGATGCCGAAATCACGGAGCATCATCCAGGCGCCGTGCTGGCGCAGCTTCTCGACGCTGCCCGCGTCCGCGCGAATGACCCAGGCATTGATGAACGGCATGGCCCGTACGGGTGTCGCACCACTGTCGATGATCCGGTGCAGCGCCTCAACGGTCGGCGGGCTGTCATCGAAGCGGACAACCATCCGGCCCTGGTAATCGTCGGGCGCGGAGGCCAGCCAGAACAGGAACCCGGCGGTCGCCAGCGACAGCCCGATTCCACCGGCAATGGCGATCAGGTCGATCCTGTATGATGCATGCGCGCGGCTCATTTACCGGATATGCGCGCGGCCGACGCATTCGTCCAGTGGCGACTTCCGGAGGGTGCCGTTTCGTGACACTGTTGTTGCAATGCAGCATTCTGACGAAAGCTGTGGTTGTTCACAAGACAAGGACACTGTATACCCCGGCGCCATGACAGACATTTCGCGCCGCAACATTGCCATCATCGCGCACGTCGACCATGGCAAGACAACTCTGGTGGATCAGATGTTCCGCCAGTCCGGAACAGTACGTTCGCATCAGCAGCTTGCCGAACGCGCCATGGATTCGAACGATCTCGAGCGGGAACGTGGCATCACGATCCTGGCCAAGTGCACGTCCGTCCAGTTCGGGGAGCACCGCATCAACATCGTTGATACGCCGGGCCATGCCGACTTCGGTGGCGAGGTCGAGCGTATCCTGAACATGGTCGATGGCGTGATCCTGCTGGTCGATGCCGCCGAAGGCCCGATGCCGCAGACGAAGTTCGTCACCGGCAAGGCGCTGGCTCTCGGCCTGCGCCCGATCGTGGTGGTCAACAAGATCGACCGGCCTGACGGACGCCCCGACGAAGTGCACGAGGAAGTCTTCGAACTGTTCGACGCGCTGGGCGCGGATGACTCGCAGCTTGATTTCCCGATGCTCTATGCCTCCGGCCGCGAGGGCTGGGCGTCCAATGATGTCGACAATCGTGGTGGCGACCTGAAACCCCTGTTCGACATGATCGTCGATCATGTGCCGGCGCCGCAGGGCAACCCGGATCTGCCGTTCCGCATGCTGGCCAGCCTGCTGGACTCCGACCCCTTCCTGGGCCGGACGTTGACCGGACTGGTGCATGACGGACGCATCCGCACCAACACGAACATCAAGGCGTTGAGCCGCGACGGCAAGACGGTCGAGAACCTGCGCGTCACCAAGTTGCTGGCGTTCGAGGGGCTGGAGCGCAAGCCGATCGAGGAAGCATCCGCGGGCGATATCATCGCCATTGCCGGTGTCACGATGGCCGGTGTCTCCGACACCCTGGCCGACATCGAGGTGACGGAACCCATCGATGCGCGCCCCGTTGATCCGCCGACCCTGGCGGTCACCTTCGGCATCAACGATTCGCCGCTTGCGGGTCGCGATGGCTCCAAGGTGCAGAGCCGGGTCATCCGTGAACGCCTGATGCGCGAAGCCGAGGGCAATGTCGCCATCCGGATCACCGAAACGGCGGACAAGGACGCTTTCGAGGTCGCCGGTCGTGGCGAACTGCAGCTGGGCGTGCTGATCGAGACCATGCGGCGCGAGGGCTTCGAGCTTTCGATCTCCCGCCCCCGCGTGCTGTTCCAGACCGGACCGGCAGGCGAGCGGCTGGAGCCCATCGAGGAAGCGGTCGTGGACGTCGACGAGGAATATGCCGGCGTCGTCGTCGAGAAGATGGCTGCGCGCAAGGCCGAGATGAAGGACATGGTGCCGTCGGGCAATGGCAAGACACGCATCACCTTCCACGCGCCGTCCCGTGGCCTGATCGGCTATCACGGTGAATTCCTGACCGACACGCGTGGCACGGGCATCATGAACCGCGTGTTCCACAGCTTCGCACCCTGGAAGGGGCCGATCCAGGGCCGCCGCAACGGTGTGCTGATCAGCCTGGAAACCGGCAAGTCGGTGGCCTATGCGCTGTGGAACCTGGAAGAACGCGGTTTCATGTTCATCAGTTCCGGTGAAGACATCTACGACGGCATGATCATCGGGGAGCATGCGCGCCCCAACGACCTGGAAGTCAATCCGCTGAAGGGCAAGAAGCTGTCCAACGTCCGCGCGTCCGGCAAGGACGATGCGGTGACGCTGACAACGCCGCGCCGGATGACCCTGGAACAGGCGATTGCCTATATCGATGATGACGAACTCGTCGAGGTCACGCCGAACCATATCCGCATCCGCAAGCGGCACCTGGATCGCCACGAACGCAAGAAGTCGGAGCGCAAGGAGGCGAGCTGACCTACAGCCAGCGGCGCACCCGGCTGCGGTATTCGGCATAGGCCTCGCCAAGCGCGTTCTCCGCCGCCCGCTCCTCGTAGGGAATGTACCACCAGTTGGCGGCGGCGAAGAACGCGGCGACCGGCAGCAGGGCCGCTGCGGCGTCATAGGCGACGGCGGCACCGAACAGGATCAGGAAGAACCCGAGGTACATCGGGTTACGGGTGAAGCGGAAAGGTCCACCCGTGACGAGCACGTCCGGATCACGGAAGGTGTTGATGTTGGTCCTGACCTTCCTGAAATGTCCCGCACCCCAGATGATCAGCAGCACCCCGGCCACGATCAGCAGGTAGCCGACCTCACTTGCGCCGGGGCCGAACATGCCCGGCACAGGCATGAGCACCGAGAGCAGCACCTGCGCGATCAGCAGGATCAGCGTCAGCAGCGGTGGCAGCAGCCATTTCATGTCCCGTCTCCCCGAATGGTCCTGATCCCGTCATCCAGCCATGCAGGCCTGTAACAGAAAAGCCCTCTGATGTTTCCGATTGTATCAGTTGGTCCGGCGGGCGTTCGGGAAGAACAGTTGCTGTCCATGCACCCGGAAACCGGAAATCGCGGCCTGACCCTTGGGCGACAGCAGCCAGTCGATGAAGATCTGGCCATCCCTGGCCCTGACGCCCGGATGTGTTTCAGGGTTCACCAGGATGACGCCATAGGGGTTCTGCAATGCCGCGTCCCCTTCCACGACGACACGGTGATCCAGCTTGTTGCCGAAGCTGATCCATGTCGCCCGGTCGGTCAGCGTGTAGGCATCCATGCCGATGGCGATGTTCAGGGTCGCGCCCATGCCGGTCCCGGCCTCCCGATACCAGTCGCCGTCAGCCTGCGGTTCCAGCCCGGCGGCCCGCCAGAGCGCCTGTTCCTTCTTGTGGGTACCCGAATCGTCGCCACGGGACACGAAGGCGGCATGGGCCTGTGCCAGCTTGCGCAGGGCCGCCGCGGTGTCCGACATGCCGTTGATCCCTGCCGGGTCACTGGCCGGGCCGACGATCACGAAGTCATTGGCCATCAGGTCGTGCCGTGCCACGCCGTGACCGGCGGCGACGAAGGCGTCCTCCGCCGCGCGGGCATGGACGATCAGGACGTCGCCGTCACCGTTGCCGGCGTTCCTGAGTGCCTGTCCGGTGCCGACCGCGACGACACGCACCTCGATACCGGAATCCGCCTCGAACCTGGGCAGCAGATCGGCATAGAGGCCGGAGTTCTCGGTCGAGGTGGTGGACTGCAGGATGATGAAGCGGTCGGCAGCGGTGGCCGGGCCGGAGATGCCGACTGCAGCGAACAGCAGCATCAGGGTCATGAGGGTTCGGGCAAGCATCAGAGCAACAACCTTCCGGCCAGGTATGCGGCGGCAGCGTCCGACGCCGGGGTGTCAAAGAATTCCTGTGCCGGTGACTGTTCCAGCACCCGGCCCCGGTTCAGGAAGATCACGTCGTCGGCCAGTCGCCGCGCCTGGCCCACGTCGTGGGTGACCAGGACCACGGTCGCGCCGCGTGCCTCTGCCGCCCGGATCAGCGTTTCGATCAGGCGCGTGGCATAGGGGTCCAGGTTCGCCGTCGGTTCATCCAGCAGCAACAGGTCCGGTTCCGCGGCCAGCGCCCGGACGATGGACAGGCGCTGCTGTTCCCCCGCAGACAGTACCCGCGCGGACCGGTGCGCCAGGGCGGTCAGGTCGGCCAGGTGCAGCAGGTCGGCCAGCATCTCCGCACGGTCGCCGCGCGGGATGCCATAGACCCGCAGCGCGTGGCGCAGGTTGCCGATGACGGACCGGCGCAGCAGCACCGGGCGCTGGAACACCGTCGCGATCCGACGGCGACCGGCTTCGTTGAGCGGGCCGGTGGCATAGGTGATCTGGCCATCATCCGGGCGCAGCAGGCCCTGGATCAGGCGCAGGCAGAGCGTCTTGCCCGCACCGTTGGCCCCCATGATCGTGGTCAGTCGGCCGGGTCGCAGCCGGAATGTCACCTGGTCCAGCAGGGTTGCGCCGTCGGCGCGGTAGCGGACGCCGTCCAGTGCCACCGGCAGAACACCGTCCGGCCGGTTGGCAGGCGCCAGGCTGCGGCTTCGGGGAGTGATCAGGGCATCAGACATGGCGCGGCACCGCCTGCGCTGACCTCAGCCCCATGACCGCGCCATTGACCACCAGCGCGATCAGCATCAGCACCAGGCCCAGCCCGACGGCCATGGCCAGGTTGCCCTTGGATGTCTCCAGCGCGATGGTCGTGGTCATGACCCGGGTGACGTGGTTGATGTTGCCGCCGACCATCATGACCGCCCCGACCTCCGCCGCGGCGCGCCCGAACCCGGCCAGGGCCACGGTCAGCAGCGACAGGCGGGCGTCGTAGAGCAGGGTCATGACCGCGCCCCAGGTGCGCATTCCCATGCTGCGCAGCTGCTCGTCATATTCCTGGTGCAGGTCCTCGATCACCTGCCGGCTCAGGGCGGCGACGATGGGGGTCACCAGCACTGTCTGGGCCACCACCATTGCGGTCGGCGTGTAGAGCAGTTCCAGCGGCCCCAGCGGCCCGGCGCGCGACAGCAGCAGGTAGACCAGCAGTCCCGCCAGCACGGGCGGCAGTCCCATCAGCGCATTGGTGGCAACGATCAGCACGCCGCGCCCGGGAAACCGCGCGATGGCCAGCAGCGCGCCCAGCGGCAGTCCGATCAGGCAGGCAAGTGCCACCGCCGTCAGGCTGACCCGCAGCGACAGGGAAACGATCTCCCACAGCGCGGCGTCACCAAACGCGACCAGTCTCAGGGCCTCGGTTATCGCGTCACCCATCGCTTGATTGCCTTTCAGGGGGCGGCTGACAGTGCTTGGCTGTGTCTGTCCCATACCTTGCCTGCATTCTGCAAGCCGGTCAGCGGCGAATTCGGGCTTTTGCACGACGGGCATGCCGCCTGCACGATGGACACGGAGGGCAGGAGGGTGAAGACTTCTCCCCCGTACAGGAGCCTGAACACCTCGGGGGAGGAGCGGACATGCCACTCGTGACACGACAGGATGACAACGGACTGACGATCCTCAGCCTCAACCGGCCGGAGGCATTGAACGCGCTCTCGCCCAGCATGTTCATCGAACTGGACGCCCATGTGCAGGCGATCGGTGAACAGGCCGACACCGTCGGTGTCGTGATCCTGCGGGGGGAGGGACGGTCGTTCTCCGCCGGCAACGACCTGAAGGCCATCCAGAGCGGCGACGTGCCGCCGGTGCCGACCTTCCAGTCCTCCACCATCGACCTGATCGAGAACCTGCCCCAGCCGGTGATCTGTGCCGTGCAGGGCCATTGCTATACAGGCGCGCTGGAACTGGCGCTGGCGGCGGACCTTGTCGTGGCCGGAGAATCGGCGAAATTCTGCGATACCCACGGCAAGTGGGGCATGTCGCCGAAATGGGGCATGAGCCGCCGCCTGCCGCAGCGGGTGGGCGTGCAGCGGGCAAAGCAGATGATGTATTCGGGCGCGCCGGTGTCCGGGGCGCGGGCGGTCGAGATCGGGCTGGCGCTGGAATGCGTGGCCGATGACGCGCTGCTCGATCACGTCACGGCCATGGCGCGGTCGTTCCTGGAGAATTCCTGGTTCACGCTTCGCGCCGACAAGATGCTGGTCAACCAGGGCCAGAACCACGGCCACTGGGCCGGCCTGGAATTCGAACGCCGCAACAGCCCCGGCCGCAGCCCCGAGGTCGAGGAACGGTTGAAGGCCTTCGGGAAGGGGTAGCCCGGAACGCAACGCTGTCTGAAGCCTAGGATCCCTCCGCCCAGGGCTTCAGCGCCATCCATGCCACCCGGTGACAGGGTGTCGGGATGCCGAGGCGTTCGCCTTCGCGGACGATGTAGCCGGAGAACCAGTCGAGTTCCAGCCGCGCACCGCGTTCACGGTCGAACTGCATCGAAGTCTCCACGTCCGGGTCGCGTTTCAGGCCGTCGGCCCAGTGCTGGTCGACCAGGTCGTCGGCCATGCCCGCACCCTTGGCCTGGCCGACGGCGAAGGCTTCCTGCATCAGTTCGCGGTAGAGCTGCCAGCTTTCGGGGCAGGCGCGCACGGTGCCGAGCCGCGCCCTGACGAGCGTGCTGACGGCGGCATAGGATCCGACCATGACGAACTTCCGCCAGAGTGATTCCAGCGTGTTCTCGGCCAGCAGCGCCCAGATACCCGCGGCCTCCAGCCGGTCGCGGAATGCCTTGATCGCATCGTCCTGAACATTGTCCAGGCGACCGAACTCCAGCCGGTCGATCCGGGCGATCTGGCGCACGTGGCCCGGCGCGATGACCTGTGCCGGCAGCATCGACTGCGCGCCCCAGACATGGGTCGCACCGTAGAGCTCGCTCAGCAGTTCCTCCGTGTAGACACCGTTCTGCAGCGACAGGACATGCGTGTCCGGCCCGACCATCGGTGCCATGGCACGGGCGGCGTCATCCACGTCGTAGAGCTTGGTGGCAAAGATGATGACGTCGACCGGCCCGACCTCGACAGGTTCGGTGGTGGCCGAGACCTCCGGCAGGTTGATCGTCTCGTCCATCATCTCGACCGTCAGCCCGCCCTGGCGCAGGACGCCGACCGTCCGGTCGCGGGCGATGTAGGTCACATCGTCCCCCGCCACCTGCAGGCGTCCACCGTAGTAGCAGCCCAGGGCCCCCGCCCCCATTACCGCGATGCGCATGGATCAGGCGCTTTTCTGGAACAGTTCGCGGCCGATCAGCATGCGGCGGATTTCCGATGTGCCGGCACCGATCTCGTAGAGTTTCGCATCGCGCAGGTAACGGCCCGTCGGATAGTCGTTGATATAGCCGTTGCCGCCCAGCGCCTGGATCGCCTCCAGCGCCATCCACGTGGCCTTTTCGGCCGAATAGAGGATGCAGCCGGCGGCGTCGTAGCGGGTGACTTCCCCCCGGTCACAGGCGCCGGCGACCGCATAGACGTAGGCGCGGCAGGCATTCATCGTCGTGTACATGTCGGCCAGCTTGCCCTGCATCAACTGGAACTCGCCAATCGGGGTGCCGAACTGCTTGCGCTCATGCACATAGGGCATCACCACGTCCATGCAGGCCTGCATGATGCCCAGCGGTCCGCCCGACAGGACGGCGCGTTCGTAGTCCAGGCCGGACATCAGCACCCGCGCACCCTGGTTCAGGCCACCGAGGATGTTTTCCTCCGGCACCTCGCAATCCTCGAACACCAGTTCGCCGGTGTCGGAGCCGCGCATGCCCAGCTTGTCGAGTTTCTGCGCGGTGGAGAAACCCTTCATGCCCTTTTCGATGATGAAGGCCGTGATGCCGCGCGGCCCGGCCTCCGGATCGGTCTTGCCGTAGACCACCAGCGTATCGGCGGTGGGGCCGTTGGTGATCCAGAACTTGTTGCCGTTCAGGACATAGCGGTCGCCCTTCTTCTCGGCCTTCAGCTTCAGGCTGACCACGTCGGAGCCCGCGCTCGGTTCCGACATGGCCAGGGCGCCCAGGTGCTCGCCGGACACCAGCTTCGGCAGGTACTTCCGGCGCTGCGCCTCCGTGCCGTTGAGGCGGATCTGGTTGACGCAGAGGTTGGAATGCGCGCCGTAGGACAGGCCGACGGAGCCGGAGGCGCGGCTGATCTCCTCCATCGCGATGACATGTTCCAGGTAGCCCAGGCCGCT